>JAKZWC010000102.1:0-3395 GCA_047515735.1 Spirochaetales bacterium
CTGCAAGCCCCTGTCCCAGACGGCTCGGCAGCGCGTCCTGCGCGGACATGCTGCGCGACAGGTCGAGCAGGACCACCACCTCGTGGCCGGTGGTGGTGTCCTCCACCATACCCTCTCCCCAGCGCACGCCCGCCGCAGCGAATATCACGCTCGTTACTGCGACCACCGTGAGGACGCCGTCCGCGCACCGCTTGAGCCGCAACACCGTAACGGCGCGAGCCGCGGCGGCTGGAGACGTGTGCACCAGCCACTGCAGAGCGGCGAGATCGCGCTGCGAGCGCCGATAGGCGAACACCAGCGCCACCAGCAACGGCACCACGAGCACCAGCAGCAGCAGCGCCGTCGGGTTGTCCGTGGAAGCGGCAAGCATCGTCCGGCGGCTCCTTTAGCGCCCCAAGACCGTCGCCTGCCGGCGGCGCTCTTGGCCCATCCCAGGCGTAGTTTTAGGAGTCTTTCGCAATCCGATAGACTCCTAAAACAGCTCGGCGGCGATGACGCGTCGCAGGAACACCTCCAGCAGCAGCAGCGCCAGCGCCACCAGTAGAAACTCGACGTGATGCGGCTCGCGCAGGACCCGCAAGCGGGTACGGGTCTCGACCCGCTCCAGGGAGTCGATCTCTCGGAACACCGCGGCCAGAGCGCCCGGTTCGGTGGCGGCGAAGTAGCGCCCGCCGGTGATCTCCGCAACACGGCGCAACAACGCCTCGTCGAAACGCCCGTGATAGACCCCGCGGCGGGTCAGACCGCTGCGCGGATCGGTCAGTTCCAACACGGTCGCGCCGGCGCGGCCGACGCCGATGGTGTAGATGCGTACTCCCTTGTCGGCCGCGATTGCGGCGGCGGTCCGGGGCGATATCTCGCCGGCGTTGTTCTCGCCGTCGGTGAGCAGGATGATCACGCGCCCGGCGGCGGCACTGTCCTGCAGGTGCAGCAGCGCAACGGCAATCCCCATGCCGATGGCGGTGGCGTCTCCCAAGGTCATCACCCGCAGCCGTTCCAGCGCGGCGTTCAGCGCCACCCGATCCAACGTCTTCGGCACCTGCAGCGCGGCGCGGTCGCTGAAGCTGACCACGCCGATGGCGTCGTTCTCGCGCCCGGCCACGAAGCCGCGGATCACCTCGACGGCAGTAGCGAAGCGGCTGTCGCCCCCGAGGTCGCGTGCCGCCATGCTCGGAGATTCGTCGAGTACGATCATCAGGTCGAGTCCCGAGGTCAGGAACACCCGTTCGCGGTGCAGCCGTACGGGTCCCGCGGCGGCGACGATCAACGCGGCGACGGCCAGCCAGAACAGCCACCGGGCGAGGCGGGCGACCAGCCCGAGCGGGCCGTTGGACGACGCGAGGGGAGCGCCGCCCCACAGGTGGCAGGTAACCGAGAGGACGCCGCCGCGGCCGCGCCGGTAGTGGACGCAGTAGATCGCTGGGGGCAGCAGGAGCAGAGCGGCCAGCACCAATGGCTGTTCAACGCTCCACATGGGTACCCTCCCGTGCTCCTTCCAGCGTCGCATCGATCACCCGCACCAGGGCGATGAGCTGCTCGGACAGGGCTTGCATTTCGGCGGCGTTGGAGTGCCGGCCGGCGAACTTCACGCGATCGGCGGTGTCCAGGATTGCCGTCAGCTCCGCTCCGAGAGCGCCATCTAGTCCGTGGCCGGGCAGCGCCGCCTGCAGCTCGCGGGTGGTGCAGGCGTGCGCGGGTATCCGCATGCGCGCCGCAAGGTAGTCGCGTGTCAGATGGGCGAGCTGCGCGTAGAACGAGACGGTCTCGGCAACCGCGGCGATTGACCGCGGGGAACTCGCCTGCAGGCGCCGTACGGCGCGCTCCAACCGCGCCCGCGGCAGTCCGCGCGTCTGTTCCTGGCGCCAGCGGCGCGCGCGGCGGGCAAGCGCCAGAACGACGCTCACCAGCAGATAGGGAACCGTCAGCACAGCGGCCGCGGCGCCCAGCAGTGCGCCGCCGGTGCCGGGCAGGAGCAACTGCCGGCGCGGCGGCCGCAAGGTTGCCGGGGCCGCCCCCTCCCCGGACAGCAGCGACGCCGCCTGTACCCGGATGTTCTCCAGGCGAAACGCTCCCACGTCTATCGGCGGCAGGGTGAGCACCCCCGGTCGATAGCTGCTGAACCCGACGCGGACCTCCCAGCGACCGTCCGAGCGCGGAATCGTGTCCACGCCGTGGACCACCACCCATTCGCCCGGCGCCACCGCCATCGGCGCCGCCAGCTGCCGGCTGCTGCGCACCACGACGCGCGCGGTAACGCGATCGCCCACGTAGAACCGCGCCGGCTCGAAGGTCAGCTCTTCCACCGTCGCCGGCAACGCCGCGGCGCGCTCCGGCGCTGTGGCGCTCTGGGCACCGGCGAGTCCGGTGCCGGCCGCCAACAGCAGCCACACGGCGCCGTGTAACCGCCGCCGGCCGCGCTGGGGGGCGTTCCGCGCCGTCACCTGCGGTGCGGCGTCGCGGCGCCCGCGCGGCGGCGGCGAAAGAACGCGGCGAGGGCGGCTCCGGGGTCGTCGCCGGAGGCGATCTCCAACAGCTCCACCCGGCACCGGCGGCAGCCGTCGCGGAACTTGCGGAAGTGGTTCTCCCAGTATTCGCGGTAGGCGCGGCGAAAGCGCCGCGACGCCCCGGCCGCGTAGATCACCCGGCCGCTCTCCGGGTCCTGCAGCTCGGCACCGCCGGTACGCGGGAACCCGGTGTCGTGCGGGCCGCCCACGCGAATCGCGAGCACCTCGTGACGCCGGCGCAGAATGGTCAACTGGGACCAGAATCCGGCGGCCTTGAAATCCGAGATCAGCACGCAGGTAGCGCGCCGGTGCAGCAGCTCGAACACCTTGCGCAGCGCCAGCCCCAGGTCGGAGCCGCGCCCGCGCGGAGCGATCTCCACCACGTCGTTGATCAGCCGCAGCACGTGTCCCCTGCCGCGCCGTGCAGGCAGCCATCGCTCCAGGCGATCGGTGAACAGATACGCGCTCACCGAGTCGCCGGCGTGCTCCGCCGCAAGGGCCAGAATGGCGACGATCCAGGCCACCATCTCGTGCTGGCCCGCTCCGCCCTGCACCACCGAGGCGGAGACGTCCACCAGCAGCACCAGATTCAACTCGCGCTCTTCGCGAAACACCTTGGTGAAGGCGCTGCCCATGCGCGAGGTGACGTTCCAGTCGATCATCCGTACGTCATCGCCGGCGCTGTACTCCCGCACCTCGTCGAACTCCATGCCCTGGCCGCGATACACGCTGCGCTGGCCGCCCGCCAGCAGGCTGGTGACCAACTGCCCGGCGAACAGCTCCAGGCGTTGCGCCTGACGGGCGAGCGGACGGTCGATCAGGTTGTGATGCTCGTCGGATTCGCGGCTCCGTGACGCCGGTCGCTGCCGCCGGATACGCGTTTTAGGCGAC
>JAKZWC010000103.1:0-4865 GCA_047515735.1 Spirochaetales bacterium
CCGGCATTATGATGATTGCGCGGCGGTCCGCCAATGGGTCGCGAATCAGGCCGTTCGATCAGGGCTCCGGGTCTTCGAAGCGGTGTGCGAACAGCTCTGCCAAAGCGGCGACGGCGGCGCGTTCATCGGTGCCGTCGGCAAATATCTTGACCGTGGTCTGATAGGTGGCACCCAACGTGATGATGCCCATGATGGACTTGCCGTTGACCCGTTCGCCGCCGCTCTCCAGAAATATGTCGGAGGAGAACGCGCTCGCAGTCTGTACCAGCTTGGCGGCAGGACGGGCATGGATACCCGCCCGGTTGATAATGAGAACTTCGCGTTCGATCAGCGTTACCACTCCTCTATCGTTACCGCCCGCGGGCGACTGCTATCCATCCAGCGAGTGACGTTGCGGTTGAACTCCACCGCCGAGTAGTAGCCCATGTGCTTGAGTCGTTCGTTCATTGCCGCCGTCTCGATGAGAATCCAGATGGGGCGGCCGGGGCGTACCGGAATCAGCACCTCACGTACGCCGACGCCGAGAAACTCGATGGTATGCTCGTCGAGGCCCACCCGGTCGTAGTTCGCGGCTGCATCCCAATCCTCCAGCCGCACGACCAACTGTACGTTCTTGGAATCGAGGATCGCGCCGATCCCGAACAGGTAGGAGATGTTGATGATGCCGAGGCCGCGGATCTCCATGTGGTGGCTGGCGACCTGGGTCCCGCTGCCGTGCAGCACGTTGCCCATCAGACGCAGCTCGACCACGTCGTCGGCCACCAGCCGGTGGCCGCGTTCCACCAGCGCCAGCGCGGCCTCGCTCTTGCCCACGCCGCTGGGCCCCTGGATCAGCACCCCCATGCCGAACACTTCGAGCATCACTCCGTGCACCTGCACCGAGGGTGCGAACATGAGCGCGAGCAGGCGTACCACGCGCGAGGTGAACTCGGCGGTGGGCAACGGTGTCTGCAGCACCGCGCGTCCGACCGCTTCCGACAGGCTCAGAAAGTCGCCGGTGGGATCGATGCCGTGGGGAAACACGCTGCAGGGCAGGTCATACGAGATCATCTCGCGCAAAGATTCCGTGACGCCTTCCGCCGCGAGCTTGCGCAAGTAGGCGCTCTCGCCCCGGCCGAACACCTGGATGCGCTGGTAGGCGAAGTTGTCGAAGAAGCCGCCCAGGGCGAGCCCGGGACGGTTCAGCTCCGGTCCGTGCAACGGCGCGGTCAGCCCGCGGCGGCCGCCGACGCAGGTCAGCTCCAGCGCGTCGTGCTCCTTCAGGTCAAGCTGGAGCAGGTCGAGAACGGTCATCCTGTCGGCCATCGTTGCTCCGACCCCGCACCCGGGCGTCAGCCGCTCGAGGGAGCGCGGTGCGGGTCGCCGTGAGAAGTCCGAATGACTCTGTCCTTTTCCTTGTTAACCTTCGCCTGGACCTTGTCGAACAGCCTTTCGAACGCCTCGATCAGGTCGTAGCCGCTCACCTTGAGATGGGTGGTTGCACCCCACCGAAAGTGGAGCGAGGCCTCGGCGTGAAACAGGCTGCGTTCCCGGGTGAGGGTCAGTGCCAGATCGACCAGATACTCGCGCGCATAGGTGAAACGCTGCACGCGCCGGTCGATGTGTTGCCGCTGCTGCTCCTCAAGCTCGAAGTGAACCGCTTTTACCTGAAGCTGCATATCGTGGTAACTCCTAGTCAAGTCAGGTGCGTCGATAGGAGCTGTCGATATCCAGCTCCTTGCGATACTTTGCCACCGTGCGGCGCGCGATCTTTACCCCCTTTTCGGCGAGGATCTCGGCGATACGGCTGTCCGACAGTGGCTTGTGGCTGTCGGACAGTGGCTTGCCGGCGGCGCCGTTCGTAGTGCCGGCGTCGGTGACGATCTCGCGGACCATCTCCTTGACGCCTGTTTTCGAAAAGCGCGAACCCTTGGAGCCCGCTCCGGAAATCGAATTGGTGAAGAAGTAGCGCAGCTCGAAGATTCCCAATTCGGTTTGCACGTATTTGCCGTTGGCCAGCCGCGATACCGTCGCTTCGTGGACGCCGACCTCGGCGGCGACATCCTTCAGCGTGAGAGGTGCCAGGTACTTGGGTCCGCGCCGAAAGAATTCGTGCTGAACCTCCACCACCGCGCGCGTGACCTTGAGCAGAGAGCGGTTGCGTTCATCGATACTGCGCATGAACCAACGCGCACCCTGCAGGTTGTGATTGACGAACTTCTTCAACTCGCGATCAGGGTTGTCGCGGCTCAACTCCTCGAAGAACCGGTTGACTCCCAACACCGGAATCTGTTCGTCATTGAGCATCAGGCGGAGTTCGCCGTCGATTTGCCGCACGGTAACGTCGGGGCTCACGTAGCGCACCTGCTCGGAGCCGTAGTTGCGCCCGGGAATCGGGTCCAGCTCGCGCACGAAGCCGAGGATGGAGCGCACCTCCCGTTCCGAGATAGCCATGGCGCGCGCGATCTCCCCGATCTTGCCGCGCTCCGCCAGCTCCATGTAGTTGCGCACCAGCTCGGCGCTGCCCGGTTCGGGATGCGGGTGCACCCGCATCTGGGCCAGCAACGAATCGGTGAAGTCGCGGGTGCAGCAGCCGGGTGGATCGAACCCCTGGATCAGCTCCATCAGCGTTCTCAGCCGCTCCGGCGGGGCAGCCCGATCCAGGGCTTCGGGAGCCTCCAGCATGAACCCGTTGTCGTCCAGGTTGCGGACCAGCAGCTCGCCGAGCCGGAACTCCTGTGCCGTGATAGGCTGCAGCCGCAGTTGCCACAGCAGGTGCTCCTGCAGCGTCTCCGGCCGCGACAGGGCCCCCTCCAGGAACATGCGCTTGGTGTCGTCGGAGCCGCGGCTGCCGCCGCCGTTCAGATAGCCCGGATCGGACGACTCGGCGAACACGCTCTCTTCCTCGCTGCCATCGGGGGCCGCGTCCAGCGACGCAGTGGAGTTGTCCTCGAGCACCTCGAGCGCCGGATTGCGTTCCAGCTCTTCCTGGATGGTGACCTGCAGGTCCAGCAGCGGCAGCGCCATGATGCGGATGGCCTGGTAGAGCTGCGGCGTCATTTTGAGACGCTGCTCCTGGCGCAGAACGGGCCGTTGCGACAACATGGCGTGACCGTATGGTGGGTGAGGGGGCCCCGTTTGTCAACGAGAATCGGGTTCGCCGGAAGCGCCGGCGCCTGCGGATCGTGGTGCTGATGCTGTCAGCGGCGGGCGCCGGTGCGCCGTCCGCGCGGCCCCCCGCGTTGCTGCTGCGCCTCGGCGGCCGCCCTGGCACTTTCGGGGGCCGTGGTCTGGCGGCGCAGCGTGGTGACGCTGAGGGCGCGGCCGTCGGGCGCCACCTCCAGCACCACGCCCTGCAGCTCCAGCAGGCCCCACGCGTCGCGTGACTGCTCGTGCACCTGATTGACGAACTTGCGCATCTCGACGGTAGGGTCGAGTCCGCCGACCGAGTGCAGGCTGCCGGTACGCCCGCTGTGGGTGATGGCCGCGGAGCCGCCCGGCAGTATCCGCGCATCAGCCGACAGCGTACGAACGTGGGTGCCCAGGACGGCGCTGACCTTGCCGTCGAGGAAGATGCTCATGGCCACCTTCTCGGCGGTGGTGGTGGCATGAAAATCCACCAGCACGATGGAGGTCTGCTGCTTGACGCGGTCGATCAAGCCGCCCACCACTTCGAACGGATTGCGCAGGTGCACCCGGCTGAAGCCTGCCTGGCCAAGCAGCGAGATCACTCCGATTCCTGGATCAGGGGGCCGTATGGCCGCTGCCGGAGCGGATGCGTCGCTCGCGGTGCTCTGCGCCGGCTCGGGGTCCGTTCCGGGACGTTCGCCGCCCGACGGCGGAGCGCCGTCGGCCCCGTGTTGCGCACCTGCCACGGCGGCGTCCGGGGCGGCATCCGGCGAGTCCGGCCGCTTACGCCGGCGCTCTTCATGGCGCGCCGGCGGCCGCGCCACCATCCAGCCCCGTCCCGGGTTGCCGTGGGGGTAGTTCGCAGGACGCAGGAGGTAACGGGCCTGGCCGATGTGGCTCACCATGTCGCGCTTGTAGTACGCGAAGTCGCCGGTGGTGATGACGTCCACCCCGAGCTTGTGCAGGTACACGGAATGACCCTTGCCGAGCCCGAAGCCGCCGGTAGCGCCCTCCGCCGCGGCGATGGTGAGGTCGACATCCAGCTCGCGTTCGAGACCGGGCAGCAGCGACTTGATGCAGTACACCCCCGCGGCCCCCACGATTTCGCCAATGAACAGAATGCGCATGGGCCTCTACCATAGCAGAGCCGCCGCGCCCGGTCTGCTGTACCGGCGCCGGCCTCAGCACGATCCCATGCTGATGGGGACTGGAAGTCCTGGAGGCAGTCTCCATCGCGGGCGCGCTGCTCATCGCCGCTGCGCTGCACCGCCGCGTCGCGGGTCCCTCAGGGAGCGCCGCCGCGCGGCGCGGCAACGGGAGGTTCCCACAGCACGTCGAGCGCCGCCGCCACGTTCAGGGATTCGCCATACCACTCGGGGGTAGCGGTGTGCGGACCGATGGTGATGTCGGTCGGCGCCAGCCGCGCCACGGTCGGCGCCAGCGGCGCCCCGGCACCCTGCCAGCCCGGCGCCGGTGGCAGCGCCGGCAGCGGTGCGCCATCCGGGCGCAGAAACTGGAACCGCCCCGCGGCGTCGGCGACCACCTGAAAGCCCTCCTCATGCACCGCGCGGTGGTGAAAGCGACACAGGAGAACCAAATTGGTGAGCTGGGTCGCCCCGCCGTCGGCCCAATGCACCACGTGATGGGCGTCGCAGTGGCGTGAGCTGCAGCCGGGGAACTGGCACTGGTTGCGATCCCGGCCCTCGAGGGCGCGGCGCAGCGCGGTCGGGAGAGTGCGGGTCCGGCGTCCCACGTCG
>JAKZWC010000104.1:0-2505 GCA_047515735.1 Spirochaetales bacterium
AATTCTTCGCGCCCTACGCGCTGCACGACACCTTCAAGAACCACGAGAATCAGCCGCCTACCGTGCCGCGCTTCGTCGACCAGGAGGGACGCTTCCACCTGCGGCCGTTCATCTACGGCCATGAGCGCCACGTCGACTTTCAGACCTTCAAGGTGACCTGGGTGCTGCAGCCGGAGCAGCGCTTCCCGCTGTACCTGTTCATCTCCCGGGGCGACAAGTATCGGCTGGGGCCGCTGCCGGTGCGCACCAACCTGCGCCTGTTCGGGGTGCGCGAGGGCTACGTGTTCCTGTTCGGCACCGACCGCTGGGGCCGGGACACGCTGTCGCGGGTGCTCTACGGCGGCCGCATCTCGATGTCGATCGGCCTGGTGGGGGTGACGATCAGCCTGGTCCTGGGGATCATCATCGGCACCGCGTCGGGCTACTTCGCCGGCGCCGTGGACCTGATCGTGCAGCGCATCATCGAGGTGCTGCAGTCGGTGCCGACGCTGCCGCTGTGGATCCTGCTGGCGGCCTCGCTGCCGAAGGAGCTGAACCAGTACCAGCGCTATTTCGCCATCGTGGTGGTGCTGTCGATCATCGGCTGGACCGGGCTGGCGCGCTCGGTGCGCGGCATGATCCTGGCCAACCGCGAGGCGCAGTACATCCTGGCGGCGCGCAACATCGGCGCCGGTACGGCGCGCATCCTGCTGCTGCATCTCACACCCAACATCATGAGCTTCCTGCTGGTCAACGTGACCTTGAGCATTCCGAACATGATCATCGGCGAGACCAGCCTGAGCTTCCTCGGGCTGGGCATCCGGCCGCCGATGACCAGTTGGGGCGCATTGCTGCAGGAGGCGCAGAGCATCCAGAGCATGGTCAACAACCCGTGGTACCTGATCCCCGGGCTGTTCGTAATCGTGGCGGTGCTCTGCTACAATTTCGTCGGCGACGGCGTGCGCGACGCCGCCGACCCGTTTAGTCACCGCTGACAGGGGAGGCCCATGGTGGATACAGGAGCGATCTGGAGCGACCGGTTCCGGGACTGGGACCGCGTCTACGGGCGCCGCGGCGTGGCGCTGCTGCGGGAGCCGCCGCCGGTGCCTTCCGCGCCGCACGTGCGGGTAAGCCCCGCCGACCCGAGCTACGGGGTGCCGCAAGGGGTGAACCTGCGCGACTACGCGCGCAGCGAGGGGATCGACGTCGCCAGCCCGCACTTCCGGGAATCGGAGACGCGCAACATCCGTTGCGGCTTCTTTCCGTTGCTGCGCGCGCTGCAGGACGGTAGCCTGCTGGCGGCGTGGCGCGAGGCCAGCGCCCATGCCTTCTGCTCCTTCGGCCGCACCGTGGCGGCGCGCTCGACCGACGGCGGGCGCAGCTGGAGCGAGCCGTGGGTGATCTTCACGCTGCCGGGCACGGTCGACGCCGGCGGTCCCGAGGACCTGGTGCAGACCGCCGACGGCACCCTGTGGATGGGCGCCTGGAGCCGCGTTCCGGGGCAGCAGGCGGGCACCCAGGGCCACCAGATCGCCACCGCCTACGCCCTGTACTCGCAGGACGACGGCCGCACCTGGGTCACCCTGCCGGCGCTGGGCGACCACTTCTACCCGGCGTCGCCGGAACTGGCGATGTCCAATGGCGAGTTCCTGTGGCGGGGCAGCGTTCCGGCTCCCGCGGAGGCGGGGCTGACCTCCTTCCCGGCGTCGGTGCGGGCCACCCTGGTGCTGCGCGACGCCGACGCCGAACTGCCGCGGGACGCCGACGTGGCGGAGCTGGGCGGGCTGCGCTTCGAGCGCTTCGCCCACCCCCATCTCAGCGGGCCCGACGAGGAGCAGGTCACCGAGACCCTGATTCCCGGCACCCTGGTGATGCTGATGCGCTCCCAGGGCTACGGGGAGTATTACTACCAGACCACCTCCACCGACTACGGGCGCACCTGGAGCGCCGCGGGGCCGGCGCTGTGGCACTCGCCGGTGCCGAGCCAGCCCTACCTGATCACCCTCACCGACGGCACCCTGGTGGCGGTCAACGGGCAGCGCCAGAACTGCCGCATCGTCGCCACCGCCTCGTTCGACAACGGCAAGAGCTGGGACGTCGCCCACCAGCAGGTGGTGCTGGACGACCAGCGCTTTCTGGGCGCCGACTTCGCCTACCCGCAACTCACCGAGGTAGCCGACGGCCGCCTGCTGTCCATCTACTACAGCCACGATCACCAGGATGAGACCGGCGCCCGCAGCGGGATCTTCGGGACCTTCCTGGAGACGCGCTTATTCCGCCCCGCGTACCGCGGCGTGGAGCTGGCCGAGGTGGGCGCCGTACGGCGCGATTCCACGGTGGCGCACTGGCGCTTCGACGAGGGCGAGGGCAGCGTGGCGGCCGACGACGGCGGGCCCCACTACGCCAAGCTGGCGGGGCCGGCCTGGGCTCCCGGCAAGCGCGGCACGGCGCTGCGGTTCGACGGGCGCGGCGACTACGGCTACGTGCTGGAGTGCCCGGAGCTGCGCATCGCGCGCGAGCTCACGG
>JAKZWC010000105.1:0-24450 GCA_047515735.1 Spirochaetales bacterium
GGCACGCAGTCCCGATCGTGGCCCCGCTGCCGCCCGCCGCGCGGCAGGCCCTCGACCAACGCTTCGGAGGCGGCACTGCCCAGCGCGCCGCGGCGGCCGTGTGGACGCACCTGCGGAACGCGGCTCCGACCGGCGCTGCGCCGCGGGCCGTCGGGGTGCAGGACTGACATGGCCGATCTGCGGCGCATGGTGCGCGGGATCCTGGGGGCGCTGCGCGGGGTCCAGGTCATGGCACTGGTCGGCAAGAGCGGCACCGGCAAGAGCTTCCGCGCGCAGTTGATCGCCCGCAAGTACAACATCGAGGCAATCATCGACGACGGTCTGCTGATTCAGGGACAGAAGATCCTCGCAGGACGCTCCGCCAAGCGGGAACAGGGCGGGATCGAGGCGGTAAAGACCGCGGTGTTCCACGACGAATCGCACGCCCGCGAGGTGCGCCGGGTGCTGGAGCGCACCCGGCGGCAGCGCATCCTGATCATCGCCACCTCCGAGAAGATGGTCTCCCGCATCACGGAACGGCTCGGGCTACCGCGGGTAAAGAGGATCATCACCATTGAGGACGTGGCAACGGAAGAGGAGATCGACGCCGCGTTGCGCTCGCGCCGGACCCAGGGCCGCCACATCATCCCGGTACCACTCATCGAGGTAAAACGGGACTACGCCAACATCGTGATCGACTCCATTACCATCTTTCTGCGCAACAACATCCTGCGCCGCCGCGGGCGCATGTTCGAAAAAACGGTGGTCAGTCCCGAATTCGAGCGGCGGGGACAGGTGACCATCTCCGAGGTGGCACTGACCCAGATGGTGCTGCACTGCGTGCACGAGTTCGCCCCGGAGTTCAAGATCGAGCGCCTGGTGGTGATCGGCGACCTGCGGCAACCGGGACTGGAAGTGGTGCTGCACGTGCCGTTCGACGCGCCCGTGGCGGGCCGCCTGCACCAACTCCGGGACTACATCATCTCCAGCGTGGAACGGTTTTCGGGGCTGCTGATCAATCAGGTCGACATCACGGTCGATCAGGTTGGACCGCCCGCTCCCACGGGTGGCACGGCGCCCCCGGAGCAGGCAGCCGCCGACGGGCAGCCGCCGCAGCGCCGCGGCCGCCACCGGCAGCGGCCGTCGCGTGCCGGCCGCGACGCCACCAAACCTGCCACCAAACCTGCCACGCGCAGCAAGCCGTAGCACCGCTGCCGGTCAGGCGCCGCCGTGGGCGTCCCGGGCTAGGCGCGCGGCCACCCGCAGGGCATCCACCTGTGGTAGCACGAGAGGCTCCATGGCCCGGCGCAAGCGCTGCGCCAGCCCTTTCTCCGGCTGCTCCTCCAGTTGCCACGAACGGTCCACGGCCGCCACCTCGACCAGAAGCGCGGCGAACATCGGGGTGCGCAGCTCGCGGCTGCCCAAGGGTTGCGCCGAGGCCAGCTGCCGATCCAGCTCCAGCAGCCGCGAACCCAGTTGCGAACTGCGCAAGCGCGGTCCGGCGTGCGCAGCAAGCCGGGGCAGCAGCACAGCGAACAGTCCGAGGCGGTGAGCAAAGTCCAGAATCGGCGCCGCCCGCCCGCAACTCAGGATCTTTGCCAGTTCCTCGGTCAACCGCTCGGCCGAGCACTCGGCCAAGCGGCCGGCGTGACGGCTGACCAGCACCCGATAGCGCCGATCCATGGTGAAGCCGGCGAGGCGGGCATACTTCACCGCCCGGATCATGCGTACTGGATCCTCGATGAACGACACCTCCGGCGTGCCCACGGTGTGCAGCGTGCGCCGCTTGATGTCCTCGAACCCGCCCACGTAGTCGATCAGCCGCTCGGTGCGCGGCGCGTAGTAGAGGGAGTTGAAGGTGAAGTCACGCCGCAGCGCGTCCTGGTCCATGGTGCCGTAACAGTTGGCGGTAGTGCGATCCGGGCCGCGGAAGGTCGCTACCTCGAACACGCGCGCTCCCGAGGGAACGTGCACCAACTTGAATCGGCGGCCGATGATGCGCGCACCGCGGAACAGCCCCGCAACCTGCCGCGGCCGCGCACTGGTGGCGATGTCGAAGTCCTTGGGATTACGCCCGGTCAGCAGATCGCGCAGTGCACCGCCGACGATGTACGTCTCATGACCGGCACGCAGCAGCCGCTGGCAGATGCCGACCGCCCCGGCGTCAATGGCGGTGCTGCCAATTCCGTGTTCGGCGAGGAGGTAGACGTTCGCGGTGACGCGGGGAACGCCTTCCGCAGTTCTGCGATACCGCTTGAGCACTGGTGCATAGGACGAGGCGCGTCGCGGGCCCCCACATCGTAGAACAGCGCCGCCCCGCTTTGCAAGCGGCCGTGCGGTCTCACGTCTCGCGGCTGCGTACGGTCGGTCAGTCCAGATCGAATACCACCTCGTCGTCATGCAATCGGAGGCGGATACGCTTGACCTCCTCCTCGGAATAGGCGGCGAAAGCGGCGTCTTCGAGGTGGCGCGCGAACACGGACTCCAGCCCGCGGGCGCCGCTCTCCTTGCGCAGTGCCTGGCGCACCATGAACTGCAGCACCGCGGCGTCGACCTCGAGCTGAATCTCCTCGAAGCGAAACTCGTTGCAGTGCTGCAGCAGAATGTTCTGCTCGAGGATATCGGTGAGCTGCTCCGCGGACAACGACTGGAACGGCACGATGCGCTTGAAGCGGCCGATCAGCTCAGGCAGGAAGCCGAAGCGATGGAAATGGCGCACCGCGGACACGTCGTCTTCGGTGTAGGAGACGGCGATGCGCTCCGGGTCGTGGCCGGTGGCAGCGCGTCCAAAGCCGATATTCTCCTCGCGCGCGGCGTCCGTTATCCCCTTGAAGCCGGAAAAGGCGCCGCAGCCGATGAACGCGATATCGGAGGTGGACATCATCGTGCGCGCTCCGTACTCGGAGTGTGAGAGATCGTTTGGTACCGATATCTCCGCCGCCTCGAGCATCTTCAGGAGCTCACGCTGTACCCCCAGCCCGGAGACGTCCTTGGTGCTGCCGGCACCGGCGAATACCGCGTTGTTCTGACCGGAGGCCACCTTGTCGAACTCGTCCAGACACACCACTCCCACCGCGCTGGCGACCTGGTTCAGGTCCGCCGCGTACAGCAGCCGGGTCAGGATCGAGGTAACCTCCTGGCCGACGTAGCCGGTTTCGGAGTAGCCGGTCAGGTCGACGATTACCGTGGGAAGGTGCAGGATGTGCTGGAACAGCAGTTCCACCAAGTGGGTCTTGCCGCAACCGGTGGGCCCGATCAGCAGCAAGTTGGTCTTGTCCGGCAGCAGGTCGCGGCTGATTCCCTCGAGGTGCATCTTACGCAGCCGTGACACGTGGCGATATGCCATCAGGGACACCGCGGTGACGGCGCGATCCTGCCCGACGTAGCCAGCCTCACGGATGATGGCCGTTATCTCGCGCGGTGTGAGCAAGGGGATGCTGCGCACGTACAACACGATTTCCTGATCGTTTCGCTCCGGACGCACGCTGCGCATCTGCCGCGGTAGTGCCATCGGTTGCTCCCTCCGGGGACAACCTATCACTCCACGTGCCGGCGAAACCAGGGCTGCCCACGGCGGCTCACGGCGCGGACGGCAGGTTCAGGTAGAATGAGGCATGCAGCCCGCCCCCGAGTACATCGTGGAACTCGCCGCAGCATTGCCGGTCGCCCGCCAGCGTCACGAGGTTCTGGAACAGCTCGCGCGCAGCCCAGCCGTCGTCGTGGAGAGCCCTACCGGATCGGGCAAGACCACCCAACTGCCGCGCATACTCTACGATGCCGGGTATGCCGCGCACGGCCGCATCGGGGTAACCCAGCCGCGCCGGATCGCGGCGGTCTCGGTAACCGACTTCGTACGCGCGCAGCTCGCCGCCGACGGCGGCGATGCTGCCGTCGCCGCCTACAAGATGCGCTTCGAGGACACCACCGGCGAGCGCACCCGGATCAAGATCATGACCGACGGCGTGCTGCTGCAGGAACTCAAGCACGACCGCATGCTGAGCGAATACAGCGTGCTGATGGTGGATGAAGCGCATGAGCGTTCACTCACCATCGACTTCGTGATGGGGCTGCTGAAGGGAGTACTCGCCCAGCGCTCCGACTTCAAGGTGATCGTGTCCTCGGCCACCATCAACGCCGAGGTGTTCGCGGAGTACCTCGACGGCTGCCCGATCATCCGCATCGAAACGCCGGTACATCCGGTGCGGATCGACTATCGCCCGTTCCAGCCCAGCGGCGATCCGGAACAGCTCCTGGCCAGCATCGAGAAGATCGTGCTGGAGATCCACAGTGCCCGGAAGCCCGGCGACGTGCTGATCTTTCTCTCCGGAGAACGCGACATCCGCGCCGCTCTCGCGGCCCTCACGGCGCGCCGCGAGAGCAGGAGCTGGCAACTGCTGCCCCTCTATGCCCGTCTCTCCCGTACCGAGCAGGCCCGCGTGTTCGACGACTTCCCCGGCCGCCGCAAGATCGTGCTGTCCACCAACATCGCCGAGACCAGCGTCACCATCCCGGGCATCGGCTTCGTGATCGACTCCGGCCTCGCCAAGATCAACTCCTACAGCACCCGCACCCTCACCTCGGCCCTCACCGAGCAGCCGATATCCCACGCTTCCTGCAACCAGCGCCGCGGGCGCGCCGGGCGCACGGGACCGGGCACCTGCTACCGGCTCTACTCCGAGCAGTCGTACCGGCAGCGCCCCCTGTTCGAGCTGGAAGAGATCCATCGCACCGACCTGTCGGAGGTGGTGCTGCGCATGGCTGACCTGGAGATCACCGAGTTCGAGGAGTTCGACTTTCTCTCCCCTCCCGGCCGCGAACGGGTCGCCGCTGCGGTGGAGCTGCTCGGCATGCTGGACGCATTGGACCAGGAGCGCCGGCTCACCGACGTCGGCCGCCTGATGGTGCAGTTCCCGATCCTGCCGCGCCACGCCCGGATCATTGTCGAAGGGATCCACCGCTACCCGGAGGTGCTCGAGGAGACCCTCATCGCGACTGCGTTCCTGTCCGTATCGAGCCCCTTCGTGATGCCCGAGGGACATGAGATGGAGGCGCGCCACGCGCACCACGGGTTTCGCCATCCGCTCGGCGATCTGGCAGCATACCTGACCCTGTTCGCCGACTTTCGCGACAGCAACGACCGCGACGGCTTCTGCAGCCGCAACTACCTGGAGCCGCGCACCATGAACGAGATCCTCAACATCAAGGAGCAGCTGGAGGAGATCGTCAGCGGGCTGGGCATCCCCATCGCCGGCGGCGGCCCGCTGAGTCACTACCTGTGCGCGGTAGCTCGCGGGCTGATTCAGTTCATCTGCGTAGCCGCGGGTCCCGGACGTTACCGCAGTCCCACCGCGGGCAACATCTTCATCCATCCCGGATCGGCCATGTACGGGCAGCCGGCGCGCTACCTGGTGGCTGGAGAGATCGTGCGCACCTCGCGCACCTACGCCCGTTCGGTATCGCCTCTAAGCCGCCGTGAGGTACAGGCCATATCCCCCGACCTGCTGGCAGATCTGATTGCCGTGTCCCGCGAGCGCCCCGGACGCGGCCGGGACCGCCCAGCCGGCCGCGGGAGCGAGCGGGGTCCCCGGGGCGACGCGCGGCGCGCCGGCCGCACCTCGGGCGACGCGCCGCAGGTCCACCTCCTGGGGCAGACCTTCGCGGTCGGCGAGCACGGCAAGCGGCGCCTGGTCACGCTGCCCTGGGAGCAGGCGGCCCCGCTGGCGCGCCGGGCCGGCCGCCGCGCCCTGACCGGTCACCGCGCCCTGCGCGGCCGAATCGTGCTGGACGGGGCCGAAATCATGGCCGGCGCCCGCCTCGGCCCCCTGTTCGAGGTGCTCGAGAAGATAGACCCCGCGCACCGGGTGGACGGCAACTGGCCGCGCGACACCCTGCACCTGCCGCAGGATGCGGCGCAGCTTCTGGAACGGCTGCAGTACGTGCTGGCCCTGAGCCCGCGCAAGGCGGGCGGCACCAAGCTGAGCTTTCTCACCCTGCAGACCGACGCGGCGGGCGCGTTCTGGCTGTCCGCACGCCGCAACCTGCAGAACGCGGTGGCCGACAGTCTGGCGGTCCTGGAAACACTGGCCGATGCCCCGGAGCCGGCGCTGGACGATGAGCAGCAGGCCCGTCTGAGCGCCGTCTACCGGCGCGTCTCCAACCTGTTGTAACGGTCGCCCCGGCGGGCAGCGGCGGTCAGTCGGCGAGCACCGCCAGCACCTCGCGCGGTGTCACGACACGCAACTCGGTTTGTTCCAGGTCGTGCTGGAGCACGAAGCGCAGTTCGTTGCCGCTGCGCTTCTTGTCCGACCGCATCGCCGCCAGCAGCGACTCGGGCGACACCTCCGGCGCGGTCAGACGATAGCCATATGCTCGCAGGAGGCGCTCCACCCGGTCGGCGTAGGCGGCATTGGTAAGGCCGAGTCTGCGGCCCAGGCGCAATGCCCGCCCCATGCCCCACGCCACCGCGGCACCGTGCGTCCAGGCGAAGCCGGACGCCGACTCAAGTGCGTGACCAAAGGTATGGCCCAGGTTGAGGAACGCCCTCGAGGTGCCGTCGGGGCCCGGCTCGGCACCACGCTCCTCGCGCAAGTCGTGGGCGACGAAGCGGGCCTTGACGGCAATGCAGCGGCTGACGAACTCCTTCACCAGTTCCGGCTCGCGCGCCAGCACCGCCTCCCGCCGCCGCTCCAGGAGGGCCAACAGCCGTGCATCGCCCAACATGGCCGTCTTGATCACCTCGGCGAGCCCGTCGAGGTAGTCGGAGTCGGGTAGCCGGGCCACCACCCGCGGCACCACGACGAGGCTGTGTGCCGGATAGAAGGTGCCGACCTGGTTCTTGCCCTGACGCAGGTTGATGCCGGTCTTGCCGCCCAGGGCGGCGTCCACCATGGCAGTCACCGTCGTGGGGAGCAGCGTCAGCCGCACCCCACGCAGGTAGATGGAGGCAGCGAACCCGGCAACGTCGCATACTGCGCCGCCGCCGACGGCAAGCACCTCGCCGCCCCGGTCGATGCCCCGGTCCAGTGCCGCCAGCAGCACCCGCTCCACCGCGCTCCAGGTCTTGGCGGCGTCACGGTCCTCCAGCAACACGGGATCCGGCACGCCGTCTCCGAACAGCCGCGCGGTGTTGCCGTCGAACACCACTACCCGATTGCCGACCGCCCGCATCCTTGCCGGCAGGTCGTCACGAAACTGCACCTCGGTGGTCGGAGACTCCAGGGAGAAGCGGTAGCTGGGCACGCTCGACGACCGGCTACACCCGTGGCGCCTGCCACGGGTCTGCGGGCAGACCGTCCTTGAACACCAGGAAGTAAAGGTTGGGCTTATGGTCGTGTGGATTGAGGCCCAGGCGTCCGAGCTCGGTGCCGATCTCGACCCGGTCGCCCACGTTCACGAAGGTCTCGGCGCTGCCCAGGTAGCCGTAAATGTATCCCAGCGGGTTCTCGACGAGGACCACCTGTCCGAAGCCACGGCTCGGACTTGCCCAGCGCACCGTCCCGGACGACACCGAGCGTACGACCGCGCCCACCGTACCGCTGATCTTGAGGCCGGAGAGCTTGCCGGTCAGGGGTGTACGGGCACCGTCGGTCGGCCACAACCGATGAGTACCGCTGCCGCGGCTTGCCGTGGCGCTGGGAGGTGGCGCCGCCAGTCGCGGCGTGGACGGCGCCGCCGACTCAGGGATGATCAGCGCTTGCCCGACACGCACCTGGGTGGGGTCGAGGATCTCGTTGGCCGCCAGGATAAGGGCCGGCTCCACCCCGTGGGCACGGCCGACCGAGTAGATCGTGTCGCCCTTGCGCATCACGTAGGCGCGAGGAATAGTGAGCTTCTGACCGGTGCTGAGCCGCGTGGGATCGGAGATACCGTTGGCCTGCTGCAGCAGCGTCACCGTCACCCCGTGCTGTTTGGCGATCCGGTAGAGGGTCTCCCCCGCCGCCACCCGATGCACGCGGGCCACGGAATCCGCGGCCGCCGTGCCTGCGCCTGCCACGACGAAGAGCGTGACAAGCACCAGCAACCGGCGCCATCGCGCCGTGCGCCTGATCCGCGGTGTGCATAAGCCCGAAGATGTCCGCCTGCCGGCGGCGGGGCGCCTGCCGGCCGCTGTCAACTCCATAGATCTAGTTTCGGATTCGCGACGCGAAAACTGGAGATGCGGCCGCCGGAACCGACGCTCCCGAACCGCAGGTCCGAAGCGGCTCCAAGCTGCAAGCCGCGCGGCACCGAATCCCGCGGCTCCGAGCCGCAGTCCTATAGGCAGGACTCTCTCCGGTGAACACACAACGCGGCTCCGAGCCGCAATGCAACACTGTCGGGCTGGGGAGACTTGAACTCCCGACCTCTCGGTCCCGAACCGAGCGCGCTAGCCACTGCGCCACAGCCCGTAGATCTTTGACTAACGGAGACCCTGGTAGCTGGACGGGAGCGACGGGACTTGAACCCGCGGCCTCCGGCTTGACAGGCCGGCGCGATAACCACCTTCGCCACGCCCCCAGTTGGCAGCCCGCTCAATATAGGAGCGTGCCGCGGGGCTGTCAACGCCCCGCCGCCGAGCACCTGCCCATCAAGCCCTTGTCGCGGCCGTTCCGCTACGCTATACATTGGTGCGATCCCTGCCATGGCTAAGACACGAAACAGTCCCAGTTCGGCGGGCCCCCATGCCGCCATAGCGGCGCAGCGTTCCAAGAACCCGCTGCTCTACCTAGGCAGTCTCATCGTCCTCGTCATCATTACCGTCACCTTCATCGGCACTCCGGCCATCGGTGGCTTCGCCGGCACCGCAGGTACGGTGTTCGGCACCTATGACGGAATCGATATCGAGCATCGCAGAGGCAACTACTTCGATCGACAGATACTGAGCATCTCCCAGCAGCGGCGTGCGGTGGCCGCCCAGGATACCGCGACCGAGGCGCGCGCGGTGGTGCGTGAGGCGTTTCGGCGTGCGACGTTTCGCGTTGCGGTGCTGGCAGAAACCGCACGCGCCAATATCGCGGTCTCCGAGGAGCGCATCGACGGCGAACTGATCCGCTCGGGACCCTACGTGATCCGTGGCGTCTTCAGCGAAGAGCAGTACAGCGCAACGCCGGCATCGCAGAAGAAGATCATCCGCCGGCTGGTCGAGGAGCAGCTTCTGGAGCGCCAGTATTTTTCCGATCTGGGTGCGCTCAAGACCAGTTCGCAAGCCGCCGCGTTCTTCCGCCGGATGGCGACCGCCGAGCGTCGCTTTGCGGTAGCGTCGTTCCGCTTCAGCGGACTGCCGGAAGAGGAGCTCGGCAAGTTCGGGAGCGGCAACGGAGCTCTGTTCCGGCGCATCAAGCTCAGCCGCATCCTGATGCGTGGCGGCAGCGGCGAAGCAGAGGATGTGCTGGGCCGCCTGCGCGATCAGTCAGCCACCTTCGAGGAGCTGGCGCGTCTGTATTCGGCGGACGACCTCGCCACCGGCGGCGAGGTGGGGTGGAAATACTTCTACGATCTGGAACGGGACTTCGAGACTGCCGAGCCCGTGGAGGCGATCTTCGCCCTGGCCGCGGGGGAGCACACCGATGTATTGACCAGCCGCTTCGGAGAGGTCATCTATCGCGCCGACGCCGTGGTCGTGGCGCCCGATTTCGCCGACCCCGAGGTACTGGTCGCGGTACAGGATTACCTCGGTCGCTACCAGCGCGGCGTGGTCGAGGACTACTACGCGGAACAGGCAGCGCAGTTCCAACAACAAGCCCAGACTGACGGTTTCGCCCCCGCGGCCGCTGCATTGGGCGTGGAGGTAGTCGAGAGCGACTTCTTCCCGGTCAACTTTCAGAACCTGATCGTGGTGAGCAGCGTGCGCGCCGGGGACAGCGACGTACTCCGCACCGCTCCGTACTACGAGGAGTTCTTCAGACGAGCCTTCAGCCTCGAAGCGGGACAGATCTCGGAACCGATCGCGCTGGACGACCAGACCCTGGTGCTGGAGCTGCTGGAAGAGCGGAGCGCCGACGAAACCGTGTTGGAACAGGTGGACAACTACCACGCCTACTTCGTGGCCTCGGCCCTGGACCAGGACACGCGTGCGCAGGTGTACGACTCCGACCGCCTGGTCGACAACTTCGACGAGGGCTACGCCCGCTTCCTGCGCGCTCTGGCCACACCGGTCCAGGGGCCACCCACGCAAGCCGCATTCTAGCCCTACCGCTACAGCACGTTAGTCCGCAGCCGGCTTGAGCACGGCGAGAAACGCGGACTTGGGCAACTGCACGTCGCCGATCTGCTTCATCCGCTTCTTACCCTCTTTCTGGCGCTCCAGCAGTTTGCGCTTGCGCGTGATGTCGCCGCCGTAGCACTTGGCGGTAACGTCCTTGCGCACCGCCGCCACGGTCTCGCGAGCGATGATCTGGCTGCCGATAGCCCCCTGGATCGGTACCTTGAACTGGTGGCGGGGAATCTCGTCCTTCAGGCGGCGGCACATCTCGTGCGCGCGCTGGCGCGCGTTGTCGCTGAACACCAGTTGTGCCAGGGCATCCACGGGGCGTCCGTTGAGCAGAATGTCGAGCCGTACCAGACGTGAAGTGCGGTATCCGGTGAGCTCGTAGTCGAACGAGGCGTAGCCGCGACTTACCGACTTGAGGGTGTCGTAGAACTCGTACACGACATCCGCCAGCGGCATGTCGTACACCAGCTCCACCCGCCGCTGATCGAGGTAGTTCATGGCGTGCTGCACGCCGCGCTTGTCGAGGCACAGCTTGATCACGGCTCCCACGTAGTCGGTGGGGGTGATGATGCTCGCGCGAATGAACGGCTCCTCGGCGAGTTCCACGCGCGCGGGATCGGGGTACTCCAGCGGATTGTCGATCATCAACTCGCGGCCGTCCGTGACCACGACCCGGTAGCGCACGGTGGGCACGGTGACGATTACCGCCAGATCGAACTCCCGCTCCAGCCGTTCCTGCACGATCTCCAGATGGAGCATACCGAGGAAGCCGCAGCGAAAACCGAACCCGAGGGCGGCCGAGCTGTCCTTCTCGTAGCTGAGCGCGGCATCGTTGAGGGCGAGCCGGTCCACGGCTGACGTAAGCACGTCGTAGTCGTCGGCGTCGACCGGATAGACTGACGCGAACACCACCGGCTTCACTTCACGGAATCCCTCCAGCGGCTCGGTGCACGGGGCGTCCTCGCGGGTCACGGTGTCGCCCACGCGCGCATCGGCGATCTGCTTTACACCCGCCACCACGTAACCGACGTCCCCGGCAACCAGGCGTGGCGTGCGCTTGGTACTGCCGACGCCGAAGGTCCCGGTTTCCTCGACAGTATGAATGCCGCCGGTCGTCCAGAAGCGAAGCGGCATGCCGGGTGCGACGACGCCGTCGAACACGCGAACGTGGACCACCACCCCACGGTAGGGGTCGTAGGCGGAGTCGAAAATCAGGGCCCGCAGGGGATCCTCCGCGGCACCGCTCGGCGCCGGCACCTGGGTGACGATCGCCTCCAGCAGCTCGTCCATGCCGGTACCGTGCTTGGCCGACACGCGAATGGCACGTTCCGGATCCAACCCGAGGTCGCGTTCGATCTGCTCGGCCAGCCAATCGTAGTCGATCCCCGGGAGGTCGGTCTTGTTGATCACCGGGATGATCTCGAGGTCCTGCTCCAGCGCCAGGTAGAAGTTGGCGAGGGTCTGCGCCTCGACCCCCTGGGTGGCATCGATCAGCAGCAACGCGCCCTCGCAGGAACCGATGGCCCGCGACACCTCGTAGGTGAAGTCGACGTGGCCCGGGGTGTCCACCAGGTTGAGGCGATATTCGGTACCGTTCACCCGGTAGGGGATCGACACCGCCTGCGACTTGATGGTGATGCCCCGCTCCCGCTCGATCGGCATGGAGTCGAGCATCTGGTCGTGGAAATCACGCTCCGACACCATGCGGGCACGCTGGATGAAGCGGTCGGCCAAGGTGGATTTGCCGTGATCGATGTGGGCGATAATGCAGAAATTACGAGTGGTTGGGCTCATGCTGGGTGACATCGGCTACAGGAAGTGGTTCTGCTCCAGGGCGGCCGCCAACAGCACCGATGCCTGAAGGTAGCCGGCGCGACGCTTCTTGACCAGCACCCGCAGCCACGCGGTGCGCGACGCTCCGTCCACACCGAACTCCTCGATGCGCACCGGGTCATCGACAGAGATCCGCGACTCGTCGGCGACGGAGCCCGGCACCACGCGGGTCACGCGGTGCTCTTCCCGAACCAGCGTGCGGCCGATCCGCTCCACTCCGAGACCGAACAGAGGCAGCAGCGCGTGGTCACGCGTATCGCGCTGCAACGCAACCTCCACGGGAGAGAACGGGCGCCGCTCCAGGCCTACCAACCGGCTCATCCGGTCACCGTCACGCTCCACGACCACCTCTACGAGGGTGGGTGCGTGGTAGCCCAGGAGGTGACGTTGCACGCCGACGATGTCCTCCACCGCGTGGTGTCCCACGCGTACCAGCCGGTCACCCGGGGTGAGCCCGGCGCGTGCCGCCGGCGAACCCGGCAGCACGTAGGTCACCACCAAGGCGTCGCCGTCGCGATGCATGCTGATGCCGAGCCACAGGTGCTCCACGGCACCGCCCCGGTACAGCTTCGGCAGCACGCGTTGAATCCAGTGGTAGGAGATACCGAAGTTGATCCCCTCGAACTGCTCCAATCCGGCGAAGGTAATGCCGACCAGCTCCCCGCTAGCGTTGAGCAATGGCCCGCCGCTGTTGCCCGGATTCAGCGGTGCGTCCACCTGCAGGGCGTCGCCCATCTGCAGGAAGCGACGGCCGGTGGCGGAGATGATGCCGGACGTGACCGTCTTGGAGAGGGACAGATCGCCCGGAGTGCCGATCGCCACTACCTTGTCCCCGGGAGTCAACGCGTCGGCTCCCGCCGAGCTGAACACGTAACCCGGCTCCACCTCGGCCTTCAACAGGGCGACATCGAAGATGCGGTCGTAGCCGACGACCTTGGCCGGCACCCGCTCGTCGCCGCGGTCCGAGAGGCGTAGGAACAGTCGCGAATAGCCCTCGTACTTCGGGTCGACCTCGCTCTGAATGACGTGGTAGTTGGTCAGCACGTGACCCCGGCGATCGATGAAGAAGCCGCTGCCGATCACCCGGTCGGGTATGCCCACGCCGCGGTGCAACTCGACGCCGCGGTCCACCCAGACGGTCACCATCCCGCCGAGCATGTCCGCGAACGGCGGCGGCGGCGGCAACTCCGGGACCGGCAGGACCAGACCGCGCTCCGCGGCCGCGGCCGCCAGCACCGCCAGGGCGCGCGTATTGCCGGTGCGCTCGGCCAGGTCGCGCAGCGCGCGCAGGTCCGCAACCGTATAAGGCTGCTCGGCAATGGCGCGCAGCCCCAACAGCAATGCGCTGACTTCGTCTCCGGCGGCGGTCAGGTGCTGCACCTCGCGCCGGTACATCTCGGGCAGCGACCGGCTGCCGGCTTCGCTGCCACCGGCGGCCGGCTCGGCAGAGGTGACGGCAGCGGCTGTTGCCAGGGACTGCACCAGTGCCGCCGCCTCCAGGTAGCGCTGGTCCTGCCACGCCAGCTCCAGCGCATCGAGCTCAGCGCGGCGCTGCGCAGTCCGGCCAGTTCTTCGGCGCCGACCTGCGCCGAGGACTCGCTCTCCAGGGCCCAGATGCGCTGCATTGCGTTCAGCGACTCGCCAGCGGCGATCTGCTGTTCGATCTCTGCGACGACGTAGGCAGTGGTCGGAGTCTCCACCCCGTTCGTGCCGTCGCTGGCACAGCCGGCCAGCGCCAGCAGCGGCGGCACCGCCAGGGCACCGGCGACGGCGCGCACCCGTGACACTGCCCGCAACGTAACCGGCGGCATCCGCCCTGTCCGCATGGTACGGGACTCCGCGAGCCTTGTCCGACAATCGTGTCCAGCAGGCGATGCCTGTGTATCGATTTCCCTCGTCTTCCGTGTCACGGAGTGACCGTGCCGACTCAGCGCGACGATCGTGGCGCTAGCTCGCCTTCTGCGTACTGTCTCCGTCGGAGGGATAGCGCAACGGGAAGCCGAGCAACTCACGAATGTCGACATCATCCAGGGTCTCTTTATCGACCAGGGTAGTGGCCAGCAGCGCGAGCTGATCCTGATGCTCCCGGAGCAACTCAATGGCCCGCACCAGCCGCGAACGCACGATCTCCTTGACCTCGGCGTCAATCACCCTGGCGGTTTCCTCGGAGTAGTCCTTGTGGCGGGCGATCTCCTTGCCCAGAAAGATCGGTTCCTCCTTCTGGCCGTAGGCGATCGGACCCAGCACGTCGCTCATGCCCCACTCACACACCATTTTGCGCGCCAGGTCGGTGGCCTGCTCGATGTCGTTCTGCGCGCCGGTAGTGGTTTCGTTGTAGATGATCGTCTCCGCGGCGTAGCCGCCCATCGTGATGGCTATCCGATCCATCAGCCACGCCTTGCCGCGCGAGTAGTAGTCCTTCTCCGGCAACGAAAAGGCTACCCCCAGCGCATTCCCGTGAGGCACGATGGTCACCTTGTGGAACGGGTCGGCGTTTTCGAGATAGTAGTGCAGCAGCGCATGACCCGATTCGTGGAAGGCGGTCATTTCCCGCTCCTTCGGCTCCACGACCTTGGACCGACGCGCCACCCCCATCATGATCTTGTCACGGGCCTCCTCGAAGTCGATCATCTCCACCCGTTCCTTGTTGTTGCGAGCCGCCAGCAGCGCCGCCTCGTTGACGATGTTGGCCAGATCGGCGCCCGAGGTGCCGGGAGTGGCGCGGGCCACCCGGTTCAAGTCGACACCGGCCGCAATCGGAATCTTCTTGATGTGGATGCCGAGGATCTCCTCACGACCGCGCACGTCCGGCATGTCCACCACCACATGACGGTCGAACCGGCCGGGACGCAACAACGCGGGATCCAGTACATCGGGCCGGTTGGTGGCGGCGATGATGATCACGCCTTCCTTGGTGTCGAAGCCGTCCATCTCCACGAGCATCTGATTGAGGGTCTGCTCACGTTCGTCGTGGCCGCCGCCGTAGCCCGCGCCACGGGTGCGGCCGACCGCGTCGAGCTCGTCGATGAACAGAATGCAGGGGGAGTTCTTGCGGCCCTGTTCGAACAGGTCGCGTACCCGGCTGGCGCCCACCCCCACGAACATCTCGACGAAATCGGAGCCGGACATGTGGAAGAACGGTACATTGGCCTCGCCGGCAATCGCCTTGGCCAGCAGCGTCTTGCCGGTGCCCGGCATGCCTACCAACAACACTCCTCTGGGAATCCGCGCTCCCATCTTTACGAATTTGTCCGGATTCTTGAGAAACTCCACGACTTCCTCCAGCTCGTACTTGGCCTCGTCCTGACCAGCGACGTCCGTAAAGTGGATCTTCTTGCTGGACTCTACGTAACGCTTTGCACGGCTCTTGCCGAACGAAAAGGCACGATTTCCGCTGCCCTGAACCTGCCGGAACATGAACCAGATGAAGACGAAGCCCAGCACCCACGGAAGGAAATCGATGAACACCCGTAACGGCGATACGTTACGCGGTCCTCCAGTAATCTGTACCGTCTTCTCCTGCAATTTGCGTAGCAGCTCGGGATCGGAATAGGGAATGGTAGTCTTGAAATATTCGCCCGGACGGCCCTTGAGCTGACCCTGGATCTCGTACCCGTCAATGATCTTGACGGCTTCCACCATATCCTGGTTGAGGTAGTTTAGAAACACCGAATAGGCGATTTCCTGGGTCAAAGTTCCTTGATTGTAGACGAAGAAAAAGATGAAGAAAACGATCAGGATAAGCAGCGTTATTAGAGCGACGCGATTGTTGAAGTTGAATTTCGGGAATCCTGAGTCGGGACCCTTTTTCTGCGGGCTGTTGTTGTCGCCGTTACTCACACTCCCCCCTCGGGACGCTCGGCGGGCCGCCCCGGCAGCGGTCCCACCCAGTCAGCCTTAAGATAGCGCGTATGCGGTTGTGCGACAACCGGCCCCTTAATCCGGGGCCGCGGGCGCATACCCGCGTTGCGGCGCAGTGCGGCAGCACCTTACCCTCGGTTGCCGCGGCGCGCCACCAGCAACCGCTTCCGGTCGCAGGAAATGCGCAGCCCGTGACCTTCCAGGCACAAACTGCGGCCGCCCGCCCGATCCTGCAACAGCGGCTGCAGAAAACGCCGTGGCAGGCGCGGCCGTTCATGACGGGCGCTGCGCCCGCGGCTGAGAACGGCGTCGCAGACCTGGTACAGAGCTGCCTCGCGCACCGGCACGGCGGCGGCCCAGAAGGAAGCCGCGGCCACGCTGTACCGCACGCCGCCGCACCCATCGCGGTCATAGCGCCATGGGATCTCCCGGCGCGCCTCCTGTTCGACGCGGCGCCAGGTGGCGGCCGTGCTCGCCGCCAGCAGCGGGAGGTTGCCGGCGGTTCCCGGTACCGCCGCTTCCAGCGCCGGCAGCAGACGGCGGATCCGGTTGCGCAGCATGCGCCGGTCGGCGTTGCTCGGGTCTTCCATCACCGGTAGCCCGGCAGCGGCAACGTAGCGGCGCAAGGCCGCCCGGCGCACACCGAGCAGCGGGCGCAGCACCAGTCCGCTGTGCCGCGGGATGCCGCCGCCGCGCAGGCTCCCCTGCAAGGCGCGCATCAGGATCGTCTCCAGGTCGTCGTCACGGTGGTGCCCCACCGCCACGGCGCAGGCCCCGCAAGCGGCGGCCGCCCGCAACAGAAAGGCATAGCGCTGCTCGCGGGCGATCTCTTCCAGGCTGCGCCCCGTGGCGAGCCGGCGGCGGCGGAGTTGCCCGGCGGGCGCGGCGCCTTCACGCAGTTGCAGGCCGAGACATTGCGCCTGCCGGCGCACCGTGGCGCGCTCGGCTGCGCACGAGGCCGCGTCGCGCAGGCCGTGATCGTAGTGGGCAGCGACCACGCGCAGCATCATCTCCGGTGCCAGCCGCACCAGCACCAGCGCCAGGGCCAGCGAGTCCGCGCCGCCGGAGACGCCCGCCACGATGGTGGCCGGGCGCGGCAGGGCCGCCTGCTGCAGCACTGCCCGCGCCGCCGGCAGCGGATCGGCCGCGGCGCCACCGTCGCGCCGGTCAGGCCGGCACGCCACGCTGGTTGATAAGGTTCATGGCGCGCTGGTAATCGCCATCGAGCAGCACCTCCAGGTGACTGCACACCCGGTCGACGGCCTGGGCGACGGCACGCGCGGCGCCGGCCGGAGGCCGGCTCAGAACGTGGTCGATGACGGCTACTCCGGGCAGCGGGCGGCCGACGCCGACGTAAATACGTTTCACCTGCTCGGTGCCCAGCACCCGCAGCACCGATGCCAGGCCCTTGTTGCCCGCCGACGATCCGGCGAGGCGCAGACGGCTGGCTCCCGGGTCGAGGTCCATGGTGTCGCACACCACGACCAGGTCGTCAATCGCGGCGTCGCATTCGGCAAGCACCGGTTTGATGACATCCCCGGAAGCGTTCATGTAGGTGAGGGGTTGCACCAGGGTCAAGCGCCGGCCGCCCATCAGCGCCTGGGCCACGGCATAGTTGCGGCGGCGCCGCCGTTTGAGGGATGTTCCCACACGCCGGGCCATGCAGTCCACCACCTCGAACCCGGCATTGTGGCGGGTACCGGAATAGCGCCGGCCGGGATTACCCAGACCGACTATCACCAGTCGCATAAGGTCCGAACGTCACGTCCGGGGGCGGCCGGAAGCACACGCCCGGCCGCCGCTACCGCGTGGAACCGCCCTAGTGCGGCGTTCCGGTGATCACGCCTCGTCGGCGCCCTCCTCATCAGCCGCCTCCAACTCCTCGTCGACAAGATCCTCGTCCGTCTCTTCGTCTTCCTCGATCTTGTGCGCGATCAACGCCACTACCTGCCCGCGCGAGGTAACGACCCGCACTTCCTCGGGCACGTCGATATCGCTCACGTGGAGCGACTGCCCCACATCCAGGTTCTCGATATCGACGTCGATCCGCTCGGGAAGATCGTGGGGCAGGCTCTCTACCTCGATCTCATGCACCAGAAGCTCCTGCAGGCCCCCTTCCCGAACCCCTACCGGGTTGCCCACGAAGTGCAGCAGCACGCGGGCACGCAGCACCTTGCCGCGCTCGATCTCGAAGAAGTCGATGTGCTCCAGACGCTCGACGATGTTGTTGACCTGGAAGTCCTTCACCAGCACGTCGTAGGTGGCGTCGCCGGCAGCCAGATGGATGATCGTGCTCTCCGAAATCTGATGGAACTTGCGCGAGAACTCACGCGCGTCGATGCTCAGCAGAAGTGACTCGCGGTGGCCGTACATGACGGCGGGGATGCGTCCGGCCCGCCGCAGGCGGCGCGCCGCACCCTTTTTCGTTTCGGTCCGCAGCTCTGCGGTCAAGTTTCTATCAGCCATACAATAAATCTCCTGTTCAGGCTCCTGTCACGAGGTGTGCGCGTTACGAGGTGTGGTACCACTGCGTAATATCGCCGCGTGGCGTCACCGAGACGGCAACTGCGTGACGGTCACGGCATGACGGCGACTGGGACGGCAGGATTCGAACCTGCGAGTGCCGGTACCAAAAACCGGTGGCTTACCACTTGCCGACGTCCCAACGGATAGTCCTATTGTGCCACAGCGCGCCCCGGCTGAGAATCCCTCCGGCGGCCGGCCAACACCCCGCCCGATCAGGGCGCCGCGTTGGCGGCGGGAGCGGGCACGGAATGCTCGTAGGCGTCCAGGATACGGCCCTGCAGCAGGTCGCGGAACGCAGAGGTGATGGGATGGGCGATGTCCCGGTAGAGACCGCTCTTGGTCTTGCGGCTGGGCATGGCGACAAAGGGACCGGTACGACCGAGGATGACCTTTATGTTGTGCACGACGAAACAGCGATCAAAGGTTACCGTGACGTAGGCCAACAGCTTGCCGTCAACAGCGGTTCGGGTAATGTGGATGTCGGTGATCTCCACGAGCACCCTCCGAGGGAGCCGGTTCCCGGCACCCTGCAGGTCGAACCGGCAAAGTATACCATCAACGCTGCGGACCTGTCCAGAGTCCACGGAGTGCGGCCTCGATCTCGCCCGCGCCGAGGCGGCCCGGCGGCGGCAACGTTTTGCTTGCCATACCGTTGACACAACGGGGCGAGTGGAATCTACATTGCAGTGGCGCCACCGGGAGGTTGGTGGCGGACAGGACATTGGTAGAGAGGAAGGTTTGACTCGATTATTTCCTGTAACGCCATGCGCCGTCTTCGGTAACCCGCTCGCCTCCGTCGCCGATCTGGCAATCGGCTTCGAGGAGTCGCGGAGCTTCGGCAGCGACCTGGACGACTTCGATGACGACGAGGACGACGACTTCGACGTAGCGTTCGATGATGGCGCGGATGACGATGACGCCTTCGAGGACGGCGATGACGATGCCGACCTCGACGAGGAGTCCGACGGATTCAGCGCCAATGGTGACACGTTGGACGAGGACGACGCCGACTACGAGGAGTTCGACCCTTAGCGGGGTGACCGCGCGTCGCCCGCTAAGGCGATTCGCGGCAAGTCCGGAGCGGCCGTTCCGCGTGGGTCCGGAAGCCTCCTATTGCAGTGTCCGTCCGCTGAACCAGAGCTTCTCCAGTTCGTAGAACGCACGGATGTCGGGTTCCATCAAATGCACCACGATGGTACCGAGATCGATCAGCAACCATGGGTTGTCACGTACCCGCTTGGGCCTCGTGAGGGGTTCAAGCTGCTGCCTCTTGAGATACTCCATCAGGTACCCGTACACGCCCAGCAGGTGGGTGGAGCTGCGCACGGTAGCGATCACGAAGTAGTCGGCGACATCGCTGACCCCGCTGATATCCAGCACCAGCGCATCTTCGCAGCGATGCTCATCGAGTAGTTGTCGCAGGGCTCGCGCCCGCGCTTCGCCCAGTGAACCTACCTCGAGCGGCGCCGGCTGAATCGGCTCACTCGGTACAACGTCGGCCGTTGAAATCACCTCCCAGTACGATGGTCACGTCGACCTCCGGATCGACAGCGGTGTCCGGTTCGGAACCCGCCCCGCTGCATTTCATCAGTTCCGCCACCCGTGCCGCAAGCTCCGGTCTGGCGCGCCGCTCGAGTACCAGCGTAGTGGCGTGCTCGTGATGATCGGCGTTCCCGATCCGCACCACTCGGTAGCCGAAGCTCTGCAGCAGGGGCGCGGCAGTGCGCGCCAGGCCGGACACCGTGGTCCCATTGAGGATCTCCACGGTTACGGTGGCGACCGACTCCTGGTGCTCGCTGGCCAACCCCTCCACTACCTGAGACACGGCCTCGCGCAACAGCTCGCCGTTGTAATGGGGAAACACCAGCGGCCGGCCGTCCACGGTCTGCGGCTGGCCGATGGTGTACTGGAAGATCAGCCGCTCGCTATCCACCGCGGCCAGAGTAGCCAGGAGCGTGCCGAACGCTGCCGCCGAGAGATCTGTGCCGACCCGCCGATGCAGAAAGTGCTGCACACTGCGGTGCTGCATCATCTGCGACTCCCGCTGCATGGCCCGGAGCATCCCCTGATGCAGGCGGTGCACCCGGCCCGCCCACTCCAGGTATGACTCGTCCGCAGCGGAGTAGCTCAAGTAGGCCGCGGCCTTGTCGCCATCGAGGCGCACCGATCCGGCCGGCAGCGCACCCGCTCCGGCTGGCAGCGCACCCGCTGCGCCGTGCTGCCGGGGTTCCAGCGGGTTGGGAATGTACACCTCGGCGCCGCCTATCAGGTCCACCAGGTCGACGATGCGCGTACCGGTGAGATCCAGGTGAAACCGGGGCCGTACCCCGAGCAGTTCCGCGATCTGGTCGTACAGCGGGTCGAGGGAGCCCTCCTCGTAGAGGCTCTCAAGCGCGTCCATGCGCTGGCGGCTGGCGACCAGGACGCCGACGTTCCCGGGCATGAACAGCAGCCCCGCGCGCCGGGTGTCCGGATCGATCAGGAGCACCTCGAAGGCGACGTGCTGGTGTGGGTCGGAGACCACGGTCAGCCCGACGAGGAGATCGAGTTCCTGCAGCCACTCGGCCACCTCGTCGGTGCGGAGCTGGGTCACCGCGAACCAGACGGTGGCGGCAAGCAGAACGACGATCAGCACCAGCAGCAGATAGCTGCGGTCCCGGCGGCCGTCGGAACCGCGGCGCGAGCGGGTCCGTCTAACTTTCGCCGCGGGGGCCATACAACCCATGCTCCCGGATGTAGGTGTCGACGCAGTCCGGCACCAGGGCGCGAATCACCTGACCGGCACGTACTCGCCGGCGCAGCTCCGACGAGGAGAGTGGTAGCGGGTGGTTCGCCAGCCGGCAGTGCGGGAACGCCAGCGGGACCGGCAGCGGAGCGCGCCGCGCCACCAGCAGCTCCACCATTCCGAACAGCGTCTCCGCCTCGCGCCACGTGTCCAGCTCGGCACCGAGATCGTCACCCACCACCAGCCCCGGCCGCGCGCCCAGCTTACCGTCGCGCTGCAGTTGGCGCACCGTGTCGACGGTGTAGGAGACGCCGCCGCGACGCAGCTCGACGTCGGAAACGGCAAGGCCGGGACGGCGGCAGGTGGCCAGGCGCAGCATGGTCAGCCGGTGGCAGGCAGCGGCGAGACGCGCCCCCGGCTTGTGGGAGGGGAGGTGTGCGGGTACGAACAGCACCTGGTCGTAGCAGCCGGTCGCGAGCACGACCTCGGCGATGTGCAGGTGCCCGAGATGTACCGGATCGAACGACCCCCCAAGCAGCGCGACCCGCGGCTGCTGCGTGCGAGCGGTGCCGCCGCGCGGATCGCGGTACGCTCCGGCCCCGCTCACGCCGTGCGCGCCAGCCGGCTCAGCGCAGCGCGCAAATCGGACATACCCGCGCCCGTATGGGCGGATACGGTGACCACCTGTTCATGTGGATAGCGGTGCCGCAGCTCGGTGCTCAGCGCACCGTCCAGATCCAGATCCAGCTTGGTGCCCACCACCAGCCGGGGGCGCTCCGACAGCGCCGGGTCGTAGGCGCGCAGCTCCCGTTCCAGTGCCGCCGCCGGGTCTCCCGTGCCCGTAAGGTCGATCACGAAGGCCAGCAGGCGAACGCGGGCAATGTGGTCGAGGAACTGCAACCCCAGGCCGACGCCCGTCGAGGCACCCTCCAGGATGCCGGGAATGTCTACCAGCACGACGTCCTGTGCCTCGTGCCAGTCCGCGGCCGGGGGCGGTCCGCCCTGAGCGGTGTCCGCCGGGCTCGCTGCGCGAGTACCGCTCATCCGGCCGGGGGGCGCCTGCTGCCCCTCCGGCCGGGCGTCACCGGCTGCGGCGAGCCGCATCATGCCCAACTGCGGGATCGTGGTGGTAAACGGGTAGGCCGCAATCCGCGGCCGCGCGTTGGTAAGGGCCGCCAGCAGGGTCGACTTCCCCGCGTTCGGGAAACCGACGAAGCCGACATCGGCGATGCTGCGTAACTCCAGTTGCAGCAGCACCTCTCGGCCGGGGCGCCCGGGCGTGGCGAAGCGCGGTGCCTGGCGCACCGAGGTGGCAAAGCGCGCGTTGCCGGCGCCGCCGGCGCCGCCGACGAGGCACAGCCACTCCTGATCAGGCTGGGTGAGGTCGTGCAGCACCTGGCCGCTGGCGGCGTCGCGCACCACCGTACCGGGCGGTACGGGGATCCACAACGGCTTGCCTGCCGCTCCATGGCGGCGGCGGCGGCTTCCCGACGCTCCATTCTCGGCGCGATAGTGGTGACGCCCGGCGAGGTGTGCCAGCGTGTGGACGTTACGGCGGACGGCAAACAGGATGTCGCCGCCGCGACCGCCGTCACCGCCGTCGGGGCCGCCGCGCGGAACGTATTTCTCCCGCCGGAACGAGATCGCCCCGTTCCCTCCGCTGCCGGAGCTTACGGTGATCGTCGTGCGGTCGACGAACCGGGAGACGGCGCCCGCGACCAATCGCGCCCCCACTCGCCACCCGGATCAGCCGAGCGGTTCGATCGCGACCAGCTTCCGCCCGAGCCGGTTCTTGAACACCACGGTGCCGTTGACCCGGGCGTACAAGGTGTAATCACGGCCGACACCGACGTTGTCGCCGGCATGCAGCCGGGTGCCGCGCTGGCGCACCAGAATCGTTCCGGCCGCCACCAGCTCGCCGCCGAACCGCTTCACGCCGAGATGCTTGCCTCGCGAGTCACGTCCGTTGCGGGAACTTCCTCCACCCTTCTTGTGTGCCACTTACGCTCTCCTCAATCCTGTGCGTCGCAGTCCCATTCCACGCACTCTACTCCGACACCCTGCGGATGCTCGGCCGCCACTGCGTGCACGCCATGTTCGACCATGGCACTGACGCCGCGTACCCAGTCACGGTGCTGCGCCGGCACCGCACCGACGTGCAGCTCCAGCACTCCGGGCCGCAGCGCCGTGCCGCGACACTCCAGCGCCGGCTGCGCCGCCAGCAACGTCGCGGCAGTACGGGTCAGGGCGGTAATCGCCGCGCAGGCGATGTCCGGCGCGTGGCCGCGTACCACCAGCCGGCGCAGACAGCCGGCGCGGTCGGCGTGCAGCGTGACGCTCAGCACCGGCCGCTCGCCACGCCGGAAGCTAGGAACCGGCTTCGATCTTGTCGATGCGCAGCCGCGTGAGTAGTTGCCGGTGTCCCCGTTTGCGGCGATAGTGCTTGCGCTTCCGGAACTTGAATATCACCAGCTTACGCCCGCGCGGGTGGTCCTCCAGGGTCGCCGTGACCTTGGCGCCGGCTACGTAGGGCCGGCCGATGCGGGTCTCGCCACCCTCGCCATCGTCCGCCACCAGCAGCACATTGTGCAACTCTACCGTGTCACCGGCGCCGGCCATGCGCTCCACGGTAACGTGCGCACCCTCGCGCACCCGATACTGCCGGCCCTGAATCTCTACCAAAGCGTACATTTGCTGCAACCGAACTCCGATTCCGGCGGCTAAGCTACCACGCCGTGGCGAGGCGGGTCAACGTAAACATCCGTCCATCGGTCCCGCCGGACCCTTTGACAGGTGAACGGCGCGGGTCTACCGTGGATGCCACCGTGCGCGATGGTGCCTGCCCCCATGAGTGAGTTGTCGATCCCGGCTTCCTCCGCCACGCGCCGCCCCGCGACACTGCTCAGCAAGATCGTCAAGTACCGCCACTACTACGCCCTGCTGCTGCCCGCCCTGGCCATCTTCCTGCTGTTCCGCTACATCCCGATGGCCGGCATCGTCATCGCCTTCAAGAAGTACAACCTGGTGGACGGGCTGTTCGGCAGCCCCTGGGTCGGCTTCACCTATTTCGAGCGCCTGTTCACCAGCCCCCAGTTCTACCGGGTGCTGAAGAACACCATCGTGATCAGCCTGTTGAAGGTGCTGATCGGGTTTCCCGGTCCGATCCTGTTCGCGCTGATGCTGAACGAGATCGGCAACCTGCGCGGCAAGAAGATCTTCCAGACCATCAGCTACCTGCCGCACTTCGTCTCCTGGGTGGTGGTGGGCGGCCTGATCCGCGGCCTCCTGTCGCAGCGCGGGGTAGTCAACTACGTGCTCCAGCTGCTCGGCGCCGATC
>JAKZWC010000106.1:0-9105 GCA_047515735.1 Spirochaetales bacterium
AATCCGATGAACATGAGCTCATCGGACGTTATCGATACTTTCGTCTATCGGCAAGGTCTGGTCAACTTCGAATACTCCTACTCCACGGCGGTCAACCTGTTCAAGTCGGTGGCCAATCTCATCCTGCTCAGCGCGGTGAACTGGGTGGCACGGCGCTATAGCGAGACCAGCCTGTGGTAGGATTGCTGGGGCGCCGGCAGCGGGTGCGGGTCGGTTTCGCCGACCGCGTGTTCTACGTTTCCATTGCCCTGTTCCTGAGCATCTGTTTCATCGTCGTGGTCCTGCCGCTGGCCAACGTCTTGAGTTATTCGCTGAGCTCGGCAAACGCCGTGGCTCGTGGCGTGGTGTGGCTGCTACCCGTCGATTTCAACCTGGTCTCCTACCAGCGCATCATCGCCGATGGGCAGATGCTGCGGGGGATGTACAACTCCCTGTTCTACACCGTCGTCGGCACCATCCTGAACGTCACCCTGACCATCATGGCGGCCTACCCGCTGGCCCGGAAGACCTTCTATGGCAGGAAGTTGATCACCATCCTACTGGCCTTCACCCTGCTCTTTTCCGGTGGCATCGTGCCGCGGTTCCTGCTGGTCAGGTCGCTCGGGATGGTCGATACGCGGTGGGCGATGATTCTGCCGGAGGCGGTGCTGGTGTGGTACGTGATCATCGCCCGTACCTTCCTGCAGAACACCATTCCCCAGGAGCTGTACGACGCCGCCGAGATCGACGGCGCCAGCGACGTGCGCATCATCATGAGCGTGGTGGTACCTCTTTCCGGGCCCATTGTCGCGGTGTTGAGCCTATTCTATGCGGTAGTGCACTGGAACCGCTACTTCGATGCCCTGATCTTCCTGAAGTCGGAGCATCTGTGGAATCTTCAGCTCGTGCTGCGCAACATCATCATGAGCGCCGCCAGGCTGATCGGCCAGGAACAGGACATCGGCAATGCCCTGCTGATACAGGAGCAGACCGAGGTGATGAAATACGCCGTGATCGTGTTTGCCGCGGTGCCCATCATGCTGCTCTATCCGTTCGTGCAGCGCTACTTCATCAAGGGAATCATGATCGGTTCGCTCAAGGGCTGAGTCGAATTCGCACCCGACCAGGGAGAAGGCCGCAAACAACGGCGAGCCTTCCAAGGAGAAGAGTATGAAGAAGATACTGGCGCTCACCTTGACCGTGACGCTCAGTATGGTAGTGGCGGCCGCTGCCTTTGGCGGTGCCGAAGGCGAGGCCACGGCGGCCGGCGGCGTCACTCTAACGGAGCCCGGGACGTTTCCGATCACCGAGGAGCCGAGCGAGATTTCGTTGTTCACCTATGGTGGAGCTGCCGAAGGGGATCTGCCGAACAGTTGGCTGACCGCTTTCCTACAGGAGAAGACCAACGTCACCATCGATTTCCAGCTGACACCGACGGAGCGGTTCAAGGAGCAGATGAACCTGATGATCGCCAGCGGCGAGTTCGTCGACGTGATCATCGCGCAGGGCAATTCGCTCACCCAGTTGTCGCGGCCCGAGGAGATGCGGTTTATCCAGCAGAGCATTCTGATGCCGCTGGACGATCTCATCGGGAGCCAGAGCGTCTGGTACAAGCAGCGGCTGGACGAACTTCCGGGCTTCCGCGAGGCGGTAACGGCGCCGGACGGCCACATTTACGACTTCGGCACCGTCGGCGGCTGTTTCCACTGCAAGTACGGCCAGAAGATGTGGATCAACCAGACCTGGCTCGATCGCCTCGGATTGGAGATGCCGACCAATACGGACGAGTTCTACGAGGTGATGAAGGCGTTCAAGGAGCAGGACGCCAACGGCAATGGCGATCCCAATGACGAATGGCCGCTGAACACGGCAAAGGCCGGCGCCTGGGTACAGATCGACGGCTTTCTCATGATGCCGTTCCAGTTTTCCGACGTGCGCCAGAGTCAGGTGCGGCGCCTGTACGTCGAAGACGGCAAGATCAAGGCGGCCTACATGCAGCCCGGCTACCGCGAAGGGCTGCGCTACCTGAAGCGGATGTGGGACGAGGGCCTGATCTACCCCGACTCCTTCGCCCAGGACCGGGATCAGTCACGCCGCCTCAACCAGTCGGGCGAGCATGCCATCTTCGGAGCGGTCCCGGCGATGCACCACGGCTATTTTTCGGTGGGCAGTGGACCGGAAGTGCGCTGGCGCGAGTACGCCGGCGTGCCGCCGCTGGACGGACCCGCCGGGCGCGAGACGCCCTACTATGGCTATCCGTTCAACACCGGCACCACCTTCCTGACCAGCCAGGCGCGGCTGCCCGAGGTGGCGTTCCGCCTGATCGACTGGCTTTACTCCGACGAAGGTTCCACCGCGGGATCGTACGGCCAGGAGGGCAAGAGCTGGCGCAGCCCGGAATCCGGTGAACTGGCGGTCAACGGCAAGCCCGCCAGGATCGCTCCGCTGGCGGTACCGGAGGACGATCCCTACTACCAGAATTACACCTGGGGCAACCGCAGCAGCTACTTCTCCTTCCTGCATAGTTGGCGCAGCTCGCATCAGGACTACATGGTCCCCGGCCCGGGAGACTCGGAGCGGTTCCTGTACGTCTTCAGCGAAGTGTACGAGCCGTTCGGTGCACCGCTCGAAACGATGATGCCGCCGTTGTGGTATTCCATGGACAGCATCTCAGAGTTGGCGCAGATCTACGCCACCCTCGACGAGTTCGTGTACGAGTCGGCGGTAGCGTTCATCACCGGGACCAAGGACATCGACACCAACTGGGACTCCTACCAGGACGAGCTGCGCGCCATCGGCGTGGAGCGCTACCTGGAGATTACCCAGGAGGCGTTCGACAGCAGCGAGTTCGCCAAGTAGCGGCGACAGCTGTGGCGCCCGCGCGGCGGAAGCTCTGCTTTCGCTGCGCGGTGCACTGCTCAAGAGAAGGGCCGGGAGGACCACCGAAATGATGACGGCCGAGCAACGCTATCTGTTCGATCTGCACGGCTACCTGCACCTGAGAAACGTGCTCTCCGCCGAGGAACTGGCCGCGGCGCGGGCGGCGGCCGAGCGCTACGTCGACACGCCGCCCGACGAGCTGCCGGAGGGATTTCGCGTCGACGGCAGGCGCTATGAGCACGGCTTCGCCTTCGACCGTGCGCTGGAGCGGCTTACCATGCACCCGTCGACCTGGCCCATCGTCACGGAGTTGACCCGCGGCCGGCCGCGGCTGGTCAGTGGAACGTTGCAGATCAACGCCGCGGCGACCGACCACGTGCAGCCCCTGCGGCTGCACTGCGCCCGCGACGACTACGGCTGGGACGCGATACGCTACGAGGTGCGCGACGGCCGCATCTTCTGCGACCACACGGTGGTATTTCCCTATCTCACCGACGTCCACCCCGGCGACGGCGGGCTGGTGGTGGTGCCGGGTTCCCACAAGTCGATGTTCGAGCGGCCGCCGGAGCTGTTCAACAACGGGGTGCTCGAGACCCTCGATCAGCTCCTCCCGGGGGTCGAGAACATCACCCCGCGCGCCGGCGACATGGTGGTGATGAACGAGCTGGTTACCCACGGCGCGCTGCCGTGGACACCGCGCGACCGCAGGCGCATGATCCTGGTGCTGCGCTACATGCCGCAGTACAGCCGCGCCGCCGACCTCCCGGAAGCTGTCCAGCGACGGCTCGCCCCGGACACCCGGGAACTGACCAGCCACGCCGGCTACCAGGAGGTCAAGGAGATCGTGCGCCGCAACGCAGCGGCGCACTAACCCGCGGCGGATCGGCGGCTCCCGTCGCCGGGAGGCCGGGCAGGAGCGGGCGTGTCAGGATCGCTGAAGACGTAGCCAGACGGCGTACCTGGACGAGCACCCTTGCATAGGGTGCGGCAATGCCGCATGTTATGTTTGGTACCGATGCTGCTCTTCGCCACCACGACCTACGAGCGGGCGATCCGCAAGCTCATTTCGGAGTCAGCCAGGGAGGAAATGGAGCCGGCGATTGAGGGCGTGAACAGGTGACCACACAGCGGACTCAGATAGGGCGCGAAGTCGAATCGGCGCTGGGCGAGGTTCTCGCCCATGTGCGAGGTGAAGTCGAACTTCCGGGTGGGATCATCGACGATCCCACCGCGGAGCGAATCGTCGCGCTTCGTAAGCGTATGAAGCTGAGCCGGCAGAAGTTCGCTGATCGCTTCGGTCTCGATGCGCGCGCCGTCCAGGACTGGGAGCAGGGCCGGCGGGTTCCGGACCGTGCAGCACGGGTCCTGCTGACTGTGATCGACCGCGAGCCTGAGGCAGTGGTACGAGCAATCGGGTCAACCTGAGGCGGATCCTCTGCTCTCCTGATGGGGGTGATTTGGTGAGCCAGCATCGTTACGAGATTCCCCTGCAGATTGCGTTCGACCGCCGCGCCGGCGCCACCACTCCGGTACAGGTCGAGCTGGACTTCGGCGGGCTGATCGATCCCCACACCCTGGTCGCCCGGCGCCACGTCGGCGGACGCGAGCGGACTTACCCGGTGCAGGACTGCACCTATGCGGTGCAGTTCGACGAGCGGCTCTACTACCAGCCGAAGGGCTGGGTTGCCTGGCTGGTGGACGACCCCGCTGCCGGCGGCGACTGGCGGCTGGAGGCGACGCCGCGCGCGGCCGACGGCGGGCTGGCGCCGGCGCCCTACCTGCCGCTGGTGGGGGTGGGCGACGAGATCCACTACAACGGCGACCGCTGGCAACCGATCGCCGCTCCGGGACGCCACGCGATGCCGCTGACGGTGGACTGGGACGGCGACGGCCTGATCGACATCCTCTGCGCCAGCCATCACGCCAACGGCGTCGGCATGCCGTGGGGCGGCGTGTTTTTCTGGCGCAACATCGGCAGCAACGGAGAGCCGCGCTTCGCCCCTCCGATGCGCCTGTACGCCGACGGGGTCAACCTGGTCCAGCGCGAGTACCGCATGTACGACATCCCGCCACAGCGGGAATTCATCAGCGAAGACTACCTGTGCTGCGACGTGTTCGACTGGTTCGGCAGTGGACGCCCGGACCTCATCACCATCAGCGCGCGCGGCGGCATCAAGGTGTACCGCAACACCGGCGAACGCGACGCCGCGGGCCTGCCGGCGCTGCAGCTTGCGGCCACGGTCGCGTTCCCGCCGCTGCTCGCGGCCGGCCGCTATCTGCAGATCAAGGTGCGCGACTGGGACGGCAGCGGACGCCCGTCGCTGATCATCGGCAGCGTCTTCCACGACCGCGAGAGCCACGTGCAGCGCGAGCAGATCGTGCTGCTGCGCAACACCGGGCGCGACACGGCCACCGGCGACTGGAAATTCTCCGCCATGCCGCTGCCGGTGTCGGGCGCGCGCATCGGACATGACGTGAGGATCGCCAATCCGCAGTTCTCCAACTTCTCCAACCACCGGGCGCTGAGCATCGACGTGTTCGATATCGACGGCGACGGCATGCTGGAGCTGCTGTGCTGCCACGTGCACGACCTGCGCAGCCCGGTCATCGAGCTGTGGCGCAACGTCGGCTCCGTGGACGAGCCGGCGATGATGAACCAGGGACAGTTGCCGTGGAGCCGCGACGCCATGGCGTTCGGCTTCCACTTCGTGCGCAACGCGGCGTTCCACGGCTGCATCCGGGCAAGCTGGTACGACAACTACGGGTTCCGCTACTTCGAGCAGCTTGGCAATGACGTCTTCGTTCCCGGCAACTTCCGTGACGCCGGTGCCCTGCTCGGCGAAGGCTGCAAGGTCAAGCATGAAGGAATGGTCAAGGGCGACCCGATCGATCCCCGCGGCAGTGGCGCCTTCGACCTGGTCTGCGGCGACCTCGGGGGCTACTTCACGCTGGTGCGCAACACCGGGACCGCCGCGGCGCCCGCCTTCGCGCCGCCCGAGCCGATCCGCGACGCCCGCGGCGAGCCGGTCAGGATCTACCGGGAGAGCATCCTGCACGACAACAACTCCGAACGGAACTGCGGCCAGCTCAAGCCCTACGTTTGCGATTGGGACGGCGACGGCCGGCTGGACCTCATCGTCGGCAACAACACCAACCGAATCTTCTGGCTCGAAGGCTACGACCCACGCAGCAACCGCATCGCCGGCCGGCGCGAGCTGGCGGTGCGCGGCATGGTCGACCCGTTCGGGTTTCGCAAAGGTCCCGCGGTCATCGACTTCGACGGCGACGGACGCATGGAGCTGCTGGCGGTGGACAGCCTCGGGCGCATCTCCGTGTTCCGCCAGGGCAGCGGCGCCGACGGCACGCTCCTGCTGGAGCCGCCGGTGCCGCTCACCTACCGCGACGGCGGGACGCTGCTGAACTCCGACATCGGTCGCGGGCTGGCCGCTACCGACGGGGTTCCGTTTCCCGGCGGCCTGCCCTCGCTGTGGCGTGAGCCGAGCATCACCCTGGCGGCCTGCGACTGGCACGGGCGCGGCGTGTTCGACCTGTTCGTCTCCTCCAACTGGTATACGTTCCTGCTGGAGAACAGCGGCACACGGGACGCGCCCTGCTTCGAGCGGCCGCGGGTGATCCGCACGCCCGACGGCAAGGCGCACAAGCTCTCCCAGCACGAGAGCCACGTGACCGCGTACGACTGGAACGGCGACGGCGCGCCGGACCTGATCATCGGCGGCGAGTCGGGCGGCCTCTACCTGTTCCACCACGACTGGCTGTCCGGCATCGCGCACACGGTGCGCGTCGCCACGCCGTGAACGCCGTAACCGCGACCAGCCTGGCGCCGCCGCCGCCGTGGGCGTTCATGCAGCGGCGGCTGATCGAAACCATGGAGCAGGCGACCGAGGCCATGCTCGCCAAGTACACCGAGCCCGGCGGCGCCCTGTACTTCGCCGACGACGTGGACGACCTGTACGAACGGTTCGCCAACTGGAGCCTGTTCTACGCCGTGGGCGCGCACGAGCGGGTGGCGCAGATGGCGCTGCAGCAGTGGAACGCGACCACCCGCTGGTGCGACGACGGCGTCGTCAACCGGCGCCACCACAACGAGTTCCACATGAACCTCGGCGAGCGGGGCCGGCTGCGGCGGACGTTCAACCCGCAGATCCACAACGAGTACTACAACCTGGCGGAGCCCGCCGGAGCCGAGTGGCATCACAAGGGCGAGGGCAACATGGCGTTCTACCATTTCGGCCTGGCCCACCCGCACAGTTCCGAGAACGTGCGCCGGGCGCGCCGCTTCGCCGCCATGTACATGGGCGAGGATCCTGAGGCGCCCAACTACGATCCGCGCCACCGGGTATTCCGCTCGCCGTTTCAGTCCAGCGTCGGTCCCTGGCTGCATACCGGCGACGTGGAAGCGGTGAAGTCGATCCTGCACGGTCCGTACCCCGGGAAAAACCTGCCGTGGGAACCCAAGCCGATGGGGCAGCATGCGTCCCTCTATCCGGTAATCGCGCAGTTGGAGCCCGACTGGTACGAGACACCGGAACGGATCCCGGAGATCATCGCCACGTTCAACCGCGTCGTGCTCAACAGCGACAGCGCCAACAACCTCGCCGCCACCGCGCTGGTGACCAACGCCTACCTCTACACGGGAGAGGAGAAGTACCGCCGCTGGGTGCTGGACTACGTGGAGGCGTGGCTGGACCGCATCCGCGCCAACGGCGGCATCATTCCGGACAACGTGGGGCCCACCGGCAAGCCGGGCGAGCAGCGCGACGGCGTGTGGTGGGGCGGCATGTACGGCTGGAACAGCAAGTTCGGGTGCAGGATGATCCTCCACGCCATCACCATCGCCGCCGAATGCGCATTGCTGCTGAGCGGCGACTTCGGCTACCTGGAGCTGCTCCGGTCCCAGCTCCACCTGCTGTTGGACAACGCGATCCACGATGCCGGCGGAGGACTGCTGGTGCCCTGGCGCCACGGCCCCGGCGGCTGGGCCAGGTACCGGCCGATGCGCGTCCGGGAGCCGGTCCACCTGTGGCATGCCTCGATGGCCGAGGCGGACCGCGACCTGATCGCCACCTTGCGAGCGGGAGACACCGGGACCGACTGGAACCAGGTAGCGGTGGAGGGCGAGAAGAACGAAGGCGCCATCGAACGCCCCCGCTTCCAATACTACGCCGGGGAGAACCCGGGCTGGCCCGAGGCGCTGCTGCAGGCCGAATATCGCGGCGTCATGGAGGTGTGCGAGACCATCCGTCTCGACCGGCGCAGCATCGAGGAACGCATCGAGCAGAACATCGTGCCACCCAATCCGGTGGCCACCAAGGCGCTCACCCACCTCACCCTGGGGAGTCCGCAGAGCGTCTACAACGGCGGGCTGCTACGCGCTCAGGTGCGCTACTTCGACGCGCAGCGGCAGCGCCCCGGTCTCCCTCCCGACGTCGCCGCGCTGGTCACCGGACTGAGCGCCGACCGCACCGCCCTGACGCTCATCAACCTGAGCCCCGACCAGTCCCACTCCGTAATCATCCAGTCCGGCGCCTTCGGCGAGCACGAGATTCGGGACGTGCACTTTCCCCATACCGAGGAACAGGGCATGCAGCGCACCATCTGGAACAGCGGCCGCCACGCCGTGGACCGCACCACCACGCAGCGCAGCCATACCGTGAACGGCACCTCGTTCACCGTTCACCTGCCGCCCTTCCGGTCGATCGACCTCGACCTCGAGCTGAAGCGCTTCGCGCGCCGCCCCAGCTACGCGTTCCCCTGGCATGGCGGCCGCGTCCCGAGCGTGTTCCAGTGACGCACCGGACCGCGCCGGTCAGCCCTTGATGGCGCCGAGCATGATGCCCTTGACGAAGTACTTCTGGATGAACGGATAGACCACCACGATCGGCCCGATGGTGAGCAGGATGGTGACCGCCTGCACCGACTGCACCGGCACCGGCTCGCTGAGTCCGAGCACGTCGCCCGCCTCGTCCAGCTCGGCGAAGTCCAGCACCTTGAGCATGTCGCGGATGAGGAGCTGCAGCACCTGCTTGTTCCTCTCGTCGATGTAGATCATGGCGTCGAACCAGGCGTTCCAATGCTCCACCGCCGCCCACAATCCGATGGTCACGAACACCGGCTTGGAGAGCGGCAAGATGATGCGTAACAGGATCGTCCAGTAGCCGGCGCCGTCGATGATCGCCGAATCCTCCATCGACTGGTCGATCGTCATCAGGAAGTTGCGCGCCACGA
>JAKZWC010000107.1:0-3965 GCA_047515735.1 Spirochaetales bacterium
CTTCAGGACGGGGATAGATGGCGTAGTTGCGTAGCGGTTGGATTTCGTGACGTGTGAGGGCGATGGAAGCGAACTCGGCGTCGGGTAGTGGGTCAGTTTGAAATAGTCATCAATAGTCATCAAGATTAAGTTAAGTCACTCGCATTTGTGGACGATAAGTGCAGTGAAGGGTCGCGGCCTTCTCTCTGGCGTCTTCGGCACCTTTCTCCCTCCATATTTGGGGTCGGGGGCGCCTTTGACGGGCGTGGCGGGGCGGGTTAGCTCCAATTCTTGGATGACTTGGAAGCGGCACACCGTCTCCCGTCGCGCCCGCCTTTCAAATGCCTCCTGCCGTTCAAATCCGAGCCCCTTTTGTGTCACCGTTGTGCGACAGCCCGTACATCCCCGCCAAGAATCCCGCCACGAAGTCCGATCTGATACCGTGGAAGGAACCCCTGGGCTGCAATTCCGAGCGCGATCAGAGATCGTCTCATATCCAGCGCCGTCAATCACAGATTTCTCAGCCAGCGTTGACGAGCCGGCAACCTCTGAGCTGCGCAACTGCCATCGCTCTATGATGAACCGGGCCGGGCGACATCTCACCCTGCGCAGGCTGCGGTCGATAATAGGGACGATGAGCGTACCCGATTATCGTCCACGCCCTGTGACTGTCACGGCTCCGCCGCTGTTCGGTGAGGTGGTGGAGCGCCGGCTGGAGCTCCAGCCGCTGGCCGACGTGCGCGTTGACCGCACCCCGATAGCGTGGCCGTTGGTTGCAGCGGCCCTACTGATTCCGGCCGTAGCGCTGGCGATTGCCGCCGGGATCCCGGCCCTGTAGTGACCCGCAACCAGCCAGCGTGCGGCCGTTCGCCGGGTGGTTACCTTCGGATATAATTCCCTTTGCCGCGGTAGTTATACTTGCGCCGACCCTTAGCGGTCGCGGTCGAGGGGGCTGCTCTGGGTGTCGTACAGCTCCAGGCCGGGAGCGCGGCGCCGCTGACCGGTCACCATCCACGGCGCCCGCTCGCTGCTCTGCCCGCCGATCTGCTCGTTGAGCGGGTCGCGGTAGCCTACCCGTACCAGGCGCCGGGCGCGCGCGGTGCGATTGAGGTAGGAGCCGTGCACCGTGTACAGGTTGAAGCACACCACGTCGCCGCGCCGCGCCGGTACCGCCACGGTGTCTTCCAGGTGCCATTCGCCGGTAGGCAGGTGAGGGGTGCACTTCTCACCGCTCGCAGTGCACCGAATATGGTCCAGCGGTCCCAGCCTCTGCGACCCGTCGAGAAAGCGGATCTCGCCGTTCTCGGCGTTGGTGTCGTCCAGATGCACCAGCGTGTCGACGAAACGGTCGGTCCGGTGGGCGTAGAACGCGTTGTCCTGGTGCATGGGGAACGGGTGCCCGGTCTCCGGCGGCTTGACGTGCATGGTGGCATGATGCAATTCGACATCCGGCCCCAACAGGTCGCTCATCGCGGCCACCAGGTTCGGGTTCAGCACCGCGCGGGTCCAGGCGGCCGAGTAGTACCAGAGATCGTGCATTGCGATCAGTTTGGATTGCTTCTCGGTCTCCTCGTCCATGTACACCTTGCGCCAGTCTCCGCTCCAACCGGAGGCGTAGTTGGCCCATTCGACCATGAGGCGGTCCATCTCCGCGTCCAACTCGTCCAGTTCATCCGGGGTAAACACCTGCTCCATGCGCAGGTAGCCATGTTCCCAAAAGAAGGCGACCTGATCCTGACTCAGATAGCGGGTCGAGGATGCGACCGCGGTACTCATGGCAGTGTCTCCATTAGGGCCACGGAGTAGCCGATGCAGGCGCGTGTAGCGCGGGGTTGGCAAGTCCGCCGCGTGATCCTCCCGCAGGGGAGGATCACGCACGGAACGCAGCGCACTTAGCGCGCTGCGACGTAGACCTGAGTAAACTGCACCGGGCCACCGAGAGAGCGCAACGCAACGCGGTCGCCTGCGCTGATCGCGGAGCCGATGTTCAAGCTGAGCTGTTCCTCACCGCCTACCAGCAGCGTCACCATACCGTTGCTCTGGTAGAGCACTTCCAGCGTAAGCGGCGAACTCAGCGACTGATCGATGCTCCGGCTCGCGAGCCAAGTCAGAGTGTTGTTGTCGCGCGACTCGTAGAACTGCAGGTGGGTCGCGTCGGTGTCGTAGAACGGATCCCGGGTCGCCCAGATCAGGTAGGAGCGCCCGTAGTTCCAGGTGTTCCCCGAAACCGGCGTATCGGACGCGAGGAGGTGCAGGCCGAAGCCGACCTTGTCGCTGCCGTCGCCGGCGCTGGCGGTGACCCCGAACAACATTTCCGAACCGGACTGCGAAGCCGGGATCGTGAACTTGGCGTGACTGGCGCCGGAATCAGTCTGTACGACCGAGCCGCCGCTTTCGCTCCACGCCCCCTCGTTCGCCAGCGGCTGGCCACCGGCAAAGCCGTTCACCACGTAGGTGCCTTCGGTAATCAGCTTGTCGCGCCGCAACTCGCCAACGGTTCTCACCGCCCAGCCGTCGTCCTGCGCCGCAACATCGACGCCGCCTTCGTCGTTGAACGTAAGCGTCAACGTGTGCGCACGCCCGCGAATGCCTACGTTCGACATGACCAGGGCGTCGCCTGCAAGCTCGACCTCCGCGGCATTCATGTCCAACACGTCCACAAGATTGGAGCTGGACTCGAAGACCGCTTCCGCGGTTCCCGTGCCTTGTGCGTACCGTACCCGCGCCGAGACATCCTTGCCGGCGTACTTGATGCCGGAGATGTAGATCGAATTCGGTCCGGCGATGGTGAGCCGCGCGGATTCCAGATCGAGCAAGCCAGGATTGATGCCCAGCGGGATACCTTCCGTAAGCTCCTTGATTCTGGCTTCGAGCTCGCCGACTTTCGCGTTTGCGGCCATCGCCGCGGCCTTTGCCGTATCAGCGTCTGCCATCGCGGCAGCCGCGTCATCTCGTGCCTTCGCAGCGTCGGCCATCGCCGCGTCCGCGTCGGCTCGCGCCAGTTCCGCGTCCGTCGGCGGCAGGGTAACCTGGCGGATTCCGGTGACCCGCAACTGGTTGCCACCGGCGTACTCCAGGGTACCGGCGTAGCCGACCCCGCCCACCTCGACGTTGGAGACGACGACGGACGCGGGTGCCACGAACGCCAACTCGACCTGAGACAGGCCGACGGAGTCGGGGAGCAGCTTGCCCATCGGACCGTAGACCGCCTCCACCGTGGCGGAGGTGCCGCCGCTGTACTTGAGCAGTGCCGAGTAGGGCGCGCCGTCGTACATGATGTTGGAGACGTAGATGGCATCCGGACCGGCCAGGGAGATCTGCACCTGGTCCAGGCTCGCCAAGCCAGGATTGAGCATCGCGGCGGAAATCATCACCTCGGAGGGCTGATAGGCCGCGGCCATCATCGCGTCGACCTTGGCCTGCGCCGCCGCAGCCTCGGCTTCGGCCGCATTCGCTGCCGCCTGTGCCGCGTCGGCTGCCGCCATCGCCTTATCCGCCGCAGCCTGCGCGGCCCCGGCGTCGGCCATGGCCGCATCGGCGGCAGCCTGCGCGTCGCTCACTGCCACGGCTGCGTCGGCCTCGGCCTGTGCAACCGCCGCTGCCGCGTCGGCCTCGGCCTGCGCCATCGCCGCCGCCGCTGCCGCCTGTGCCGCTTCCGCCGCGGTCGGCGGCAGGGTGACCCGGCGGATGCCGGCGACCCGCAGCTGGTTGCCGCCGGCGTACTCCAGCGTACCGGAGTAGCCGACCCCGCCCACTTCGACGTTGGAGACGGCGAGGGCTGCGGGAGCCACGAAGTCCAACTCGACCTGAGACAGGCCGACGGAGTCGGGGATCAGCTTGCCCATCGGACCGTAAACCGCCTCCACCGTGGCGGAGGTGCCGCCGCTGTACTTGAGCAGTGCCGAGTAGGGCACGCCGCCGTACATGATGTTGGAGACGTAGATGGAGTCCGGCCCGGCCAGGGAGACCTGAGCGTGGTCTATGTT
>JAKZWC010000108.1:0-4145 GCA_047515735.1 Spirochaetales bacterium
CTGGCGCTGCACGCCAGCGGCCTGCTGCCGGGCGAGGTGCAGGCCAGCATCGCCGTCCACCGCCGCGGCGACGGCGAGGTGTCCTCCGGCGTGATCGCGCGCCCCGCCTCCGGCTGGGGCCGCTTCGGCGCCGAAGTGCACACCCCCGAGGGCACCGCCATCGAGTTCTCGGTAGCGGCGCCGGACGGCACGGTCCTGCGCAGCGGCGTCAGTCCCGGCGACTCACTGGCCGACCTCGACGCCCCCGATCTGCGGCTGGCCGCGCGTCTGACCAGCTCCGACCCGGGCCGCACCCCGGTCCTGCGCTCCTGGTCGCTGCACCCCGAATAGGGCCCTGTGCTTCAGGGGGTGATGGTGATGGTGCGGTCGGTGGGGAGGTCGTGGAGCAGGGTCAGCGAGCCGTCGGGCCACTCTACGCGCAGTTCGGCGACGCGGGCGGCGGCGCCGAGGCCGAAGTGGGCTGACAGCTCGGAGCTGGTGAGGTAGCTGCCGCCGCTGTAGAGGTAGCGGGTCTGCTCGCGGGCCGCGGACAGCGCGGTGCGCACGATGACCCGGGCGCCGATGCCGTCGGGTGCCAGGTCGGGGCGGGCGCGGGTGTCGAGCAGGACCCGCAGCCAGTGGCGGTCCGGCGCTTCCAGGTCGTTGCGGAACAGCTTGATGCGTTCGTCCTTGGTGAAGATCGCCAGGTCCTGGTCGCCGTCGTTGTCGTAGTCGAAGTGCACCAGGCGGCGGCCCTGGCCGGTGTGGTGCAGCCCCCAGGCGGCGGCGACCTCGCTGAAGGTCAGGTCGCCGTTGTTGTGGAACAGGTAGGTAGGCTCGTACTCCCACTCCGGGAAGCCGGCGCCGTTGGCTATCTCCCAGCCGTTGGTGGTGACGATGTCGAGCTGCCCGTCGTGGTCCAGGTCCACCGCCACGGCGCCCCAGCCCCAGCCGCCGTCCTGGACCCGGGCCGGCGCCGCCGACTCGGTGAAGCGGTGGCCGCCGCGGTTGACGTAGAGCATGTTGCCGGTGCCGGCGACGGTCTCGCGCAGCTCGCCGTAGACCGAGGTCACGTACCAGTCGAGGCGGCCGTCGCCGTCGAAGTCGCCCACCGTGCTGCCCATGCCGTTGGCGTCCAGGCCGGTTCCCGCCGCCGCGGACACCTCGGTGAAGGTGCCGTCACGGTCGTTGCGGTAGTACTTGCTGGTGCCCAGATCGGCGGCGATCAGCAGCTCCGGGTAGCGGTCGCCGTCCATGTCGGCGAACAGCGGGGCGAAGCCCAGTGTGCGCAGGCTGAACACCCCGGCCTGACGGGTGACCTCGGTGAAGGTGCCGTCGCCGTCGTTGCGGCACAGCGGTTTGGGGTTGTAGATCAGCAGCTCGTCCCGACATTGCGTGCACCACGCAGTCACCGCCAGGTCCAGGTCGCCGTCCAGGTCGTAGTCGCCGAACGCCGCGCCCATGCCGGTCGCCCCCTCGCCGGACAGGGTGGCGACGCCGGCCTGCGCCGCCACCTCGGCGAAGGTGCCGTCGCCGTTGTTGCGGTAGAGACGCAGGCGTCCCGGCGCGGCGGCGGGCAACTCGGCCGGCCCGTAGCTGACCACGTAGAGATCGATCCAGCCGTCGCCGTCGTAATCGCCGGCGACCGCCCCGAGGCCGCGGTGGCGTACGGCGAGCCCCGCCTCCTCGGCGCGGTCGCTGAAGGTGCCGTCACCGTTGTTGAGGTAGAGCCGGTCTGGCCCGGCGCCGCCGCCGGAGACGAAGAACAGGTCCTGCCAGCCGTCGCGGTCGAAGTCCGCCACCGCGCCGCCGGAGGCCATCCCCGGAAACGAATCGGCGAAGGGGACGAACACCGCCGCGCCCAGCCCGGCACGGACCCCCTGCTCGGAGAAATGCGGCTCGGCGGCCGCGCCGGCGCCGAGGCAGCAGCCGAGCAGCGCCGAACAGGATGCGGCGCGCAGCGTGCGCCGCGCGCTCAGACCCCGTCGACCAGGCCGAGCTGCTGCGCCAGCTCGCGCAGTTCCCGTTGCAGCCACGGCGGTGCGTTGCGGTAGGGCGGCCGCACCAGCGGGGAATCGAACAGGCCCTTCCAGTGCAGGATGAGCTTGCACACCGAGAAGGCGTAGGGATCGGGGGTGCAGTAGGCGATCATCGGCAGCATGCGGTGGTAGAACAGGCGCCGCGCGTCGTCCCAGGCCTGCGCTTGCACCAGCCGGTGCAGCTCCACCTCGCGCTCCGGCATGAACGCGGCGCTGCCGGCGACCACCCCGTCGCTGCCCGAGACGTAGGCCGGCAGCGAGAAGGTGTCGGAGCCGCAGATGTAGGCCAAGTGCGGCGCGGCCCGCTTGAGCTGGTCGAAGGCAAACACGTTGCCGCTCACCTTGACGGTCATGATGCGCTCGATGGAAGCCACCAGCGGCAGCACTTCGTTGACCACGTCGAGGTTGCCCTCGTTGGTCTGGTCGTAGAGCATCACCGGGATACGCTCGGCGACCTTGCTGAAGAAGCCGTGCAGATCGGTCTTGGTCAGCTTCTTGGTCATCGCGAAATCGGCGCCGCAGCGGGCTGCCAGCTCCGCCGCCGGCAGGGCGCGGTCCTCCTCCACGCTGATGATGCCCATGCCCACCGGCACCCGTCCGTCGACGTGGTCGATCACCGTGCTCAGGACCTCCTCGATCTCCTCCAGCGTCTGCCCTTCGAACTCGCCCGCCTTGCCGCAGGCGACCAGCGCCGACACCCCGGACTCCAGCACGAAGTCGAGCTGGCGCCGCATGCTGGCGGCGTCGAAGCGCGTTGCGTCGTCCTTGAATGGCGTAAACAGGAGCGTTACCACCCCCTTGATCACCGCGCCGCTGTCGACGCTGCGCAGCTCTGCGATTGGCGCACTCGTTGCCATGTCGTTCCCTCCTCGCTCGGAATCGCCGCGTGCCCCGACTCTCCTACTGTACCTCAGGCGCGGGTTGCAGCGACCAGGACCACAGCGTCGGCGTGCGGCCGGGCACGTCGCTGTGCAGGCGCGCCTGCAGCCTGATCGCGGGTTCCTGCAGCCCGGCCAGATCGCTGCCGGAGGCGACCTGATCCCGCAGCAGCGTGCCGTCCGGGCTCAGCACCGCGTAGCTGATGGCGGTGCCCTCAGGCACCCGGTCCCGCGCCCTGAAGCGGCCCCAGGAAGCACCCGGCGGACGCCGGATCAGCGCCGACCGGATCTCCCCCTCCGGGTGCCGGTATCGGGTCACACTGGCGGCGAGCTGGCGCGCTGTCAAGCCGGCGCGGTGCAGCGCCAGCTCGTCGATCAGGCCGCGGAAGGGGGCCGTGCGGTCGTGCCGGGCGCCGATGAACAGGTGTTCGCGGGGCGCCCAGCGGGTAGGCTCGCTGCGGGGCACCGTGTAGCACCCCTGCCAGGCACGGCCGTGGGTCTGGCGCCAGTCGCTCAGCGCCTGTGCCTGCGCCGCCGACGCCGGCCGCTCCAGGTCGACCGCCGCGTCCAGGACGCCGTCCACGTAGAACAACGTCCGCCGCATCGAGTCGGCGGTCTCCCGCACCACCACCGCAACGTGGTGCCAGCGGTCCGCCGCCAGTTCCGCCGTGCCGTGGCCGCTCGCTTCCGCTATGCCGTCCTCGCCGCCGCGCCGCAGGCATACCCGCCGCCCGCTCAGCCCAAACCAGAAGTGGGGGAGCCGGCTGACGATGGTCTGCTCGTGCTCGGGGTGCGGGGTGCGGATCCACGCCTCGATGGTCAGCTCCTGGCCCAGCCACAGGCTCGGACAGTTGGTTACACGCAGGTGATCGTCGACTCCGTCGAAGGCCAGCGCCGTGCCGTAGCGCCCCTCGGTCCAGGTGGGGCCGTGCAGCACGGCGGGGTGGCGGCCGGTGTCGTCGTGCGCGGTGTCGCCGGCGCCCTCGTCGAAGCGCCACCAGGCGACGGTGGCGGCGCGCCGCACCGATCCGACGTCCGCCAGCCGGACACCGCCGAAGGCGGTGCGGAACAGGCTGCGGTCCAGGAAGGTGGCGAACACGCCGTTGTGCTCCGCCTCGGGATGGCTGGCGTTGTAGAACAGCACCAGCAGGCGACCGTCGCCGACTTCCACGAGCTGCGGATAGGAGAAGTCCTTGAGGAAGAACTCGGGATCGTCCAGCACCACCTGGTGGTGGGCGAAGTCCCAGGT
>JAKZWC010000109.1:0-2693 GCA_047515735.1 Spirochaetales bacterium
GATCGGCGTGGTCGGAGCCAGCTTCGTCATCACCCAATACCACACCTCGGTGGCATTCGCACCCAACGTGGTCGGCACGGCGAACGCCACCACGGCCGGCTGGGGCAACCTCGGCGGCGGCGTCACGCAGATGGCGATGCCCTGATCTTCGCCCTGTTCGTTACCCTGGGATTCACCGACGCCATCAGTTGGCGCCTGGCGATGGTGGTGCCAGGCATCGCCATGCTCGTTGCCGGGGTGCTGTACTGGCACCTGACCACCGACACGGTGGACGGCAACTTCCGCGCGTTGCGCGCGGCACGGCGCATGGCGAGCGCCGCCCAGACGAAAGGATCTTTCCTGCTGGCGGCGCGTGACCGGCGGGTGTGGGCGCTGTTCGTGATCTACGGCGCATGCTTCGGGATCGAACTCACGGTGAACAACATCGCCGCCCTGTACTTCAAGGATTACTTCGATCTGGGGCTGAAGGGGGCCGGGATCGTCGCCGGTCTGTTCGGGCTGATGAACATCTTTGCCCGCACCCTGGGCGGCGCATTCGGCGACCGCGCCGGCAGGAAGCGGGGCCTGAAGGGCCGAGTGGCCTTTCTCGGCGTCGTGCTGGCCGGCGAGGGGCTGGCCCTGATCCTGTTCTCGCGCATGGCGGTACTGCCGGTGGCGATCCTCACCCTGGTGTCATTCAGCCTGTTCGTACAGATGTCGGAGGGGGCTATCTTCTCGGTGGTGCCGTTCATCAACCGCAAGGCGCTCGGCTCGGTGGCCGGGATCGTCGGTGCGGGCGGCAACGCCGGCGCGGTGGCGGCCGGGTTCCTGTTCCGCATGGAGGGATTGCCGTGGCCGCAGGCGCTGCTGATCCTGGGCGTAGTCGTGGCGTGCACGTCGTCGCTGACGCTGTTGGTGCGCTTCTCGCCGGCGGCCGAAGTGGAGGCGCGCGCAGAGCTGCAGGAGCGGCTGCGCCGGGCACGGATCGAAGTCGCCCCGCAGGCGGCGTAACCGTGGCCTCGACCGACGGCACCGGCGCGGGCGTTTCCGGCGCGGCGCCCCCGGTGTCCGCGGTGTCCGCCGGGGCGCCGTTCACTGATGAACAGCGCCGCTACCTCGAACGGCTGTTCGCCGGCGCCCTGCGGCAGCGGCAGTCGCCGGCCGAGCAGGACGCCGGGGAGACACCGTTGGTGCACGGCGTGGCGGTCGACGAACTGTCCCGCGAGGAACGGATCAAGCACGACCGCAACCCGCTCGACATCTGGGACACCGTGCTCGCCAATGCGGCGCACGAGCGGTTCCCGGAAGCGGATGACGTGTTCCGCTACAAGTTTCACGGTCTGTTCCACACCGCCCCGGCGCAGGACGCGTACATGTGCCGGCTGCGCGTGCCGGCGAATCAGATCAGCTCCCGCCAGCTGCGCGGCCTGGCCACGCTCGCGGCCGAGTACGCCGGCGGTTATGCCGACCTGACCACGCGCGGCAACCTGCAGCTGCGCGAGGTGGGCGCCCGCCACGCCCCCGACCTGCTGCTGGGGCTGTACGACCTCGGCCTCACCGCGCGCGGGGCGGGCGCCGACAACATCCGCAACGTCACCGCCACTCCCACCTCCGGCTTCGACCCGCGGGAGCTGTGCGACGTGCGCCCGCAAGCGCGCGCGTTACACCACTACATCCTGCACAGCCGCGACCTGTACGGGCTGCCGCGCAAATTCAACGTGGCGTTCGACAGCGGCGGCCAGGTAAGCGTCGCCGGGGCCACCAATGACATCGGCCTGCGCGCCGTGCGGATCCCGAAGCAGTCCGGCGCGCCGGGCGCCGAACCGTCCGCCTCGGCGGGCGCGGAGCTGGCGCCCGGAGTGTACTTCCGCATGTTGCTCGGCGGCATTACCGGGCACGGCAGCTTCGGTCGCGACGCCGGCATCGTGGTGCCGCCGGAGGAGTGTGTGGCAGTGGTCGCAGCGATGCTGCGGGTGTTCGCGGCCGCCGGCGACCGCACCAACCGCAAGCGGGCGCGGCTCAAGTACGTGCTCGAGCGCTGGGGAATCGAACGGTTCGTAGCGGAGACCGAGGCACTGCTCGGCACGGCGCTGCGGCGCCTGCCGCTCGAGCAGTGCGCCGCAGCGGCGCCGGTGGTGCGCGGCGCGCACGTCGGCGTGCACCGGCAGCGCCAGCCGGAGTTCAACTGGGTGGGGGTCGGCGTGCCGGGCGGGCCGGCTGTCGAGCGACCGCATGGCGGCGCTGGCGAACCTGGCGGAACGGTTCGGGGCGGGCGAGTTGCGCCTTACCGTGTTCCAGAATGCGCTGATTCCGCACGTGGCCGACCGTGACACCGCCGCGCTGGTGGCGGCGCTGGAACAGATCGGGCTGAGCGCGGCGCCGTCGAGCTACGCGGCCGGCACCGTGGCGTGCACCGGCAACGCGGGCTGCAAGTTTGCCATGACCGACACCAAGGGCGCCGCCGTCACCCTGGCCCGCCATCTGGAACGCAGCGCTCCGCTCGATGGCCCGATCAACATCCATATCACCGGCTGCCCGAACTCCTGCGCCCAGCACTACTGCGGCGACATTGGCCTGCTCGGCGTCGGCGGCGGGACCACCCAGGACGGCGAGGCGGTGGAGGCCTACAACGTGCTGTTCGGCGGCGGCATGGACCAGGAGCAGGCGCTGGCTGAGGAGGCGTACCGGGCGGTGCCGGTGGCGCAACTGCCGGC
>JAKZWC010000110.1:0-3453 GCA_047515735.1 Spirochaetales bacterium
GTCGGGCGACGACGAAATCACGGTGCCGCTGATGGCCCTGGGCGGCAACGGGGTGATCTCGGTGACCAGCAACCTGCTGCCGGAGCGGATGGTGGCACTGGTGGACTGCATGCTGGCCGGCGATACCGCGGGCGCACGCGCCGTCCACTATGAGCTGCTGCCGGTGATCAGCGCCCTCATGGGTCTGGACACCAACCCCATCCCGCTCAAGGGCGCGATGCACATGGCGGGATTGATCGAAGAGAGCTACCGCCTGCCGATGACACCCCTCACCGATCCGGCCAAGGCGCAACTCCGGCGCGTGCTGGACGAGTACGGCCTCGACTGACCCGCGACCGCCGTGGGTATCGGCACCGGCCGCCGCCGTGTCGATCCGCCGGGCTCGTCAGTCGGCAACCTCCTCGTCGAGAACCTCCTCGTCGAGTGGGTCCACCGCATCCACCGCCGCTCCCGCTGCAGTCAGGACGTTGGCAAGCTGGACGATGGTGGCGGGCGTCAGTTCCTCGGCGCGGCACCCGGCATCCACTCCAGCGGCCTCCACCGCGTCCAGGAGCTGGCCCTTGCTCAGCCCGAACCCGCCCTGCGACAACAGGTTGTTGCGCAGTGTCTTGCGTCGCGTCTGGAACGCCGCCCGGATCAGCGCGAACAGCACGGAGCGATTGCTCACTTGGTGAGCGGGCTGCCGCGGACCCACCTCAATCACCGCCGAGGTCACCTCCGGCACCGGAAAAAAGGTTCCCGGTGCCAACTCGCCATGCGTCCGGATCTCGCTCAGGCACTGGCAGAGCACCGAGAGCGAGGAGTAAGCGCGCGATCCCGGCTTGGCCACCAGCCGTTGGGCCAGCTCCCGCTGCACGGTGAACACGCAGTTGAAGCGAATGGCGTCATGCTGCACCAGCGCGGCGATGATCGCGGAGGAGCAACTGTAGGGAAGATTGCCGATGATCCGATCCGGCGGACCGTGTTCGGCGCGGGCCTGCTGCCAGGTACGCAGAAAGTCACCCGGCACGATGACCACCTGCGGATGGTCCACCAGTTCTTCCTGCAGATGGCGAATCATGCCATGGTCGACCTCGAACAGCACCAGGCGGGCACAGCGCGGCAGCAACTCGCCGGTCACCGCGCCGAGTCCCGGCCCGATCTCCCACACGGTGTCACCGTCCCGCGGCCCGAGGGTGGACACCAGCTTGTTCCGGGTGCGCGGGTTGAGCATGAAGTTCTGGCCCCAACGTTTCTTCGGCTCGACGCCCAGGCGGCGGAGCGCCGCACGGACCTCCGCCGGCGAGTTGTGGTTCACCAGCGAATTCCCGGTGCTTGCCCGAACAGATCGTTGAGCATCGTGAGGCCACTATACAACAGGTGCAGAATCTGGTGGGTAACCGGCTGCACGGCGCCCTCGCTCAACGCGTACAGGGCGACGCAGGCGATGCCGATCCACAGAAACAGCGCCGTGTATGGCACCATCACCAGACCCGACGCCACACCGATGGGATGCACCCGGCCGAACACGGCCAGCACCAGCGGCAGAGTCGCGCCTTGTGCACCCACCGCCATTCCCAGGGTGAAGCGCAAGCCGGGCGGCAGCCACGCCGGAAGCCGTCGCGAGATCCATGGCCCTAGCTGCAGGATGCCGAACAGAGCGGCATAGGAGAGCTGGAACGACAGCTCGTGCACCGCCGGTGGATCGGTTGTGACCACCACGATGGCAGACAGCGCGAGCACGTTGAGGGAACGCGGCCGCCGCCCCATGCCGGCCGCCAGCCGCGCCAGCGCCAGCATCATGGTGGCGCGGGCCAGGGAAGGACGGGTACCGGCCAGCTCCACGTAGAGGAACACCGCGCCCACGCCGAGCACCGCGGCCAAGGCCAACCACGCGCGCTGCCACCGCGGCGCCACGAGCATTCCCGCCATGCTGAGGCCGCCTCCGACGGCGGCAGCCAGAGCATATACCAGCCCCACGTGCAGGCCGGACAGCGCCAGCAGATGAAGCGCTCCCGCACGCCGGAACGCTTCCACCTCCTCCGCGCGCAGGTGATGGCGATCTCCCACCAACAACGCCAGCAGCAAGGCGGCGCCTGGCCCCCCCTGATCGAGAATCATCCGCTCCACGGCTGCGCGGGCGCGGGCGCGGGTGGCGGCCGCGGCTCCGGCGTAGGAGGCCAGCGTGAGCTGGCCCCCCGAGGCGCGGATACGGCCCGGGGCACTGACGTGCAACGTCACGCCGCTCAGCACTACCCGGCGGCCACGGTAACCGCGTTCGGACGCCGCGGCGGGCAGTGTGACGTCGACGGTGAAGCGGGCGGACGCCTCCGCCGCCATGCGCGAGGACACCACCCGGTCCACCGCGATGCGGTAGACGCCGGCAGCGCCGTACGGGCGGTCGTCCCGCGCCAGCACCCCGTGCAGTTCGTCGACCGCGGCCGGCGGCAGCCCGGCCCCGCCGCCGGCATGCCGCAGGCGGGTACCCAGCTCCAGGCCCCCCGCCATTGCGCAGCCGGCTGCGGCAGCCAACAGCAATCGCCGTCCCCGCCACCGCGCGGGCGCCGCTACGGCAGCGGCGGCAGTCAGCAGTGCAGGCAACGCGAGCAGCAGCGCCGCGCCCGCGCTCACCGCGCCGGGCAGGACCCGCGCCGCCGCCAGCAGATATGCCACCGCCACGGCAGCCACCACTACCGCCGGCTCCGCGCGGTTGCGTGGGAACACACCAGCCATCATCCGATTCAACGGCCCAAATGACGCCGCTGCTTTTGCCCGGCGCGGCGGCCTCTCCACGCCCGATCACAGCGGGTATGATGGCGCCGCATGCGGTCCCTCGACGGTCCGCGGCGCGCGGCTGGATCTGCGCCGCGACTTTCATTCCCGCCGGCCGGCAGTGAGCCCTCCGCACGTCCTCCGGCAGCGGCCCTGGGACGGCTCGCCCTGCTGTACCTGCTGGTACTGCTGCCGGTCGGCTGGCTCGGCGTACCGCGTACTCTGGTCAGTGCCGGCGCCCTGGCCGCGCTGCAGAGCGGCGTGCTGGTGTTGGTCATGGCCCGCGACCGCGCCCGCACGCGGTTCCGCTGGCGTCCGCGCCGGCGCGACGCCGCGGAGGCCGGGATCATCGCGGCTGCGCTGGTGGCCGCGCTGGCGCTGGCGTCGCTGCTGGTGGGCGCGCTCCCCGATCCGCTGCGAGAGCCGTTCCTGCGCGGCTACCGCTGGGAGCTGCAGGGCGCGGCACAGGTGCCGCTGGCGCTGGCGTTCGTGCTGATCAGCGCCTACCGCGAGGAACTCTACTTTCGAGCCTACCTCCTCACCGTGCTGGAGGAAATCGCCACCCCGCCGTGGCTGGCGGTGCTGACCTCGGCGCTGCTGTTCGGCCTCGGGCACCTGTATCAGGGCTGGCTGGCCGCGGTCACCGCCCTGCTGATCGGTGTCGGCTTCGCCCTCCTCTATCGCCACCGTCCCTCCGTGCAC
>JAKZWC010000111.1:0-2926 GCA_047515735.1 Spirochaetales bacterium
TGCCTGACCCATGAACGGGCCGCCCACGCGGGCGTCGATGGTCGCCTCCGCCACCCCCTTCAGCTTGGCGAGGCAGATCAGGCGCAGAGCGTCCAGGTCGGCCCGCTTCTTGCGCAGGTAGTACACCGCGAACGCAAACGATGGCGGTGCCATCCGCCAGGCCGCGATACGGCGGTCTACCTGTTCCTGCTGGAGGCGCACCGCCGTACCGATCTCGGCGCCCTGGGCAATGTCGGTCAGCAACGCTCGCAGCACGCCGCTGAAGCTGGCCAGGCGGCCGCCCCACTCGGCCGGCGCGGCGGCGTACAGTTCCTCCAGGTCGGTCTGCCCCGGCAGCTCCAGCAGCCCCCAGCGCACCACCTCCCAGGGCAGTCCGGCGGCGCGGCCGCGGGCCAGCAGCTCGCCGGCCGCGATGGCGCCGTGATCGGCGTAGGCGGCGCCCACCTCGGGAGCCGTCTCCGCCGCGGTGGCGGCCTGAAACAGGTGGGCCAGACGGTCGACCGCCAGTTCCAGCACCTGCCCGTTGCGGCCGGCAGCGTAGAACGCGGCCAGGGCCCGCTCCAGGATACGGGCCAGCGCACGGCTGGCGCGGTCGGTGTCGCCGGCGGAGGTGAGGGCCGTCCCCTCGCCTGCCACCGCGGCGCGAATGGCGGCCACGCTGCGGGTACCCGGAGGTCCGTAGCAGGCAGCCTCGTCGGCTGCTGCAATGGCGTCGGCGCCGTCCGCCGCCGAACGCTGCGCATCCATCCGCAGGGCCACCTTCAGGTTGTACAGGTCGCGCGGCACCAGCAGCAGCTCGCGCAGCGCCGGCTCCGGCGCGTAGCGCTCGATCAGCGCCCGCAGATCCTCCTCCTCGGCGCCAATCGCCCGCTCCAGAGCGGCTTCGTCCAAGTCCGGAGCGAAAGTCCTCAGAAACGGGCAATCGGGATAGATCTGGACCAGCTCCGCCACCGCCTGCATCCCCACCAGAGCGCGCAGGCGAGCGCCGTCGATCAGCTCGCCTTCGCGGCTGCGGATCAGCCCGTACAGGTAGTTGTAATCGCTCTCCGGCACCGGCGCTCCCCTCAGTCGACGGGGAACAGGGCGACGCTGATCTCGATCTCGGCGTCTGCCGCCAGGGCGCGGAATTCCTCGTCCAGGGAGCAGTTCAGCCGCGTCGTGCCGCGGTCGATGACGAACCCGGCCCGAAAGCGGCCTGCCTCGTCCGAGAGCTGCACGCCGTGGGCTTCAAGTAGCTCCTTGAAGCTACTTGAGAACCGATCGCGCTCGCGCGCCGCCACCACGATCCGGTCGCCGGGTTGCGCGTGAGCGGTCAACTGCCGCTCCAGCCAGGCACGGTAGCCTGCCTCTTCGGTGACCTGCTGCCACGCTTCCTCATACACTTCGTCCAGCAGCCGACGCTTGCAGGTGTGCAGCTTGCGGCGTTGCTCCAGCCGGACGGTCGACAGCTCCTGCTGAACCGCTTCCTCCGCCTGACGCCGGCCGCGACGGCGGCGCTCCTCGACCTCGCGCTCCAACTCCGCGCTACCCTTCCGCAAGTCCGCATCGTAGCGTTCCTGCGCCTCGCTCAGGAGTTGCTCACCCGCGCTGCGGGCGGCTGCCAGTATCTGGTCGACGATGTTCTCGGCCATGGTCCGGCCGCGCTACAGTTCGATGACCACCATCAGGATGATGATCGTCGCTATCAGGGCGAACAGCCCGAAGGTCTCTACCAGGACCGGCATGATGACGGCACGTCCGAAGGCGTCGGGCTTCTTCGCCACCACACCCATGGAAGATACTGCCACCTTGCCCTGCCAGATGGCAGAGATGAGCTCCCCGAACATGGCCGGCACACAGGCGGCAAAGATCGCCAGCCCCGATGCCAGTTCCAGGTCCAGCATGCGGGCGGAAGTGAAGCCTTCGAGCTTGACCAGCACCAGAATCGCCACCACCAGACCATAGATGGACTGCGTGGCAGGCAGCGCCTGCAGGATCAGCATGGATCCGAACTTGTCCGGATCCTCCGAAATCACCCCGCCGGCCATCTCTCCAGCCAGACCGACGCCCACCGACGAGCCGTAGGCGGCGAGACCCGCCGCGAGCCCCCCGCCGAGGATCGCGATGGCGAATCCAATCGAAATCATCGTTGTTCACTCCTCCCTATGAGTCGCCACGGTCACTCCGTGACACGGACGACAACGAAAATCTATGCCTATGCATCGCCAATTGGCCAGCATCTTCGGTCAATGCTCGCAGCTACTGCTGCTCGCTATCGGCCCGCCTGAAAAACCGGCCCGTACGCTGGAACGGCGTAAACGCCCTACCCCCTTCGGGGTAGTAGCGCTGAAACGATTCCAGATAGTTCAACCGCAACGAATGTACGAAGGCCCCCAACATCGACAGGACCAGGTTGAGCAGATGGAAAAATACGAAGATCACCGCCCCGATGATGGTGGCGATCACCACCATCACCACCGAGCCGCCGCCGCCCAGGAACAGTCCGCCGATCACCTGTGCCACGAAGGCGATGAATGCCGAGGTCATGTTGAGGATCGCCAGCCGCATGTAGGAGAGGCCGTCGGAAAAGAAACCGACCAAGCCGTAGTAGCCGACGATGCCGTACAGCGACACCACGCCCGCCAGAATACGGGCCACGATGTTGCTGTTGTCGCGCCCGGCGAACAGCACGATGGTCACCGCGCCCGCCGCCGCCAGGATGGCCCCCACCGCGCGGAGAGCCGGCTGTCCCAGGAACATTCCTCCGATGGCCAGCAGCCCGCCGACCAGCAACACCAGCCAGGCGAGATTGTCACAGATGGCGCCGACACGGTCGCCGCGCTTGAGCAGGTTGACGAAGCCGGCGGTGATGGAAGCGAGCTGAAAGACTATGCCCACCCCCACGGCAAAGCCGATAAGGGGGATGATGTCGCGCGTCGGATTGATC
>JAKZWC010000112.1:0-9728 GCA_047515735.1 Spirochaetales bacterium
GCCGGGGATGCGGGATCGGCTCCCGCGCCAGGTAGAACAGGTGGTAGCGGCCGTTCCAGAACAGCGCCCCGTTGGGATCGTTGAAGAACCCTTCCGGGGGAGTGAGGTGATAACGCGGCCGGTGCGGATCCTGCCAGATCAACTCCCGGATCCGGCGGGCGCTACGAATCAACTCCTGGACATCGGGGCGAGGTTGGCGCATGGACGGTCCTACAGGACGGCGCATTCGCGCTGTCGATCCGGAGAGGCGCGCGCCGCTACGACACCGACACCGGGTACGCTTACTCCGTGGTTTGAAACTCCATGCTTCGGGCCTGAGTTACCCTTTGAGAGGCATCGAGTACTTCGAGAGAAACGAGGTTCCCCTCTTCGTCGTAGTCGAGAATCACGCCCGGCTTGTCTTCATCGCTTTCGGCGACTGCAGCATCCTCCGGCAGGATCACGGTCAATGAATCCGTCCTCACGTCGTAGGTAGCCTTCACGTTGCCCTCCAGTTTGGCTACGCGGCTCGTGACATGGACCTTCACGACCTCCTTGGGTACGCCGATCAAGGTCGACGAACACGCGGATGAGCCGGGTAGTAGAACCGGCGTTCCAGCGAGATTGCAACACCACACGCCCCGGTCTTGCCTCTATAACACCTGCTCCGGTGACGCGAGCACCGCACGGACGACATCCTCGGCGACTCCCCGCCGCTGCATCTGGGACACTGCGTGTGGGGTGAGAACGACATCCGCGTACTCACTGACATTCACCTACGCCACTATAGGGTAGACCGACCGACGGAGAAAGGACACCCACTTGACCTCTCTTGACCTCTGCCGAGGCCACCACGCTGATAGTCGGGATCGACAGCCAGCGGTCCGAGCCCGACCGCCTCGCGCACGCGATCCGGCCCCTGAATCGTCACCGGGGTGAAGAGGATGTGCCCTACCAGCCTCTCGTCATCGACGGCAACCAGGGAGATGCTCCGCTCGCCGCGCGCTCGTATGGCATCGACCAGCGCCGCTTCGTCGGGCTGCCCGAATGCCACACCGCGGTCGCGCTTCCATCGAGCGCCTGCATCTGCTGTCACAGCGCTAAGCGCCGGCGATACGGGGCATCGGCAGCGGCTCCCTGCCCAACTCCGCAAACAGCAGCTTTCGCATCAACTCGTACTTCAGCTCGCGTGCCGCCGGCGCGTCCCAGAGATTGCGGACCTCGTGCGGGTCGGCGGCCAGATCGAACAGCTCGCCGTAGTCGCGGTGGTAGTAGACGGTCAGCTTGTAGCGCTCGTCGATGAAGGTGCGGAGATGAATCGTGGTCGGCTCGTGGTGGTTTTCGACCAGCACGTGATCGCGCACCGTCTCGCTGCGGCCATACCAGACGGCGCTCTGATCGATGCCGGTCATCGAGGCGGGAATGGGAGTGCCGGTCGCCGCCAGAAACGAGGGCGCGAAGTCGACCAGCGACTGCAGGGAAGCGGAGCGCCGGCCGGCGGGCACCCTTCCCGGCTGCGCCACGATCAGCGGCACCCGCAGCAGGTCCTCGTAGTGGAACGGCCCCTTGGCGGTGAGGCCGTGCTGGCCGAACAGGTGGCCGTGGTCGGAGGTGAACACCACCAGCGTCTCCCCGGCCAGCCCCAGCGCCGCCAGCCGGTCGAGGATGCGCCCGATCTGGCGGTCCAGCAGGCTTATCATCCCATAGTAGCAGGCGACGTCCCTGGCCAGCTCCTCCCGGTCGTGGAGGTGCGAAGTGAAGCCGTGCAGCCCCTGGCCGCTCTCTCGCCAGGGCGAGAAATCGGGTGTCGCCGTCTGGGTGAGCCGGAAGTGCGGTGGGTTGGCGTCGTGCTCGCCCGGCACCAGCGCCGGTAGCGTGAGCGTGAGCGTGCCGGGATCGTACATCCGGTCCCACGGCTCCGGGACCAGGTACTTGGGGTGCGGATCGAAGAAGCTCGCCCAGAGCAGGAACCGCTCGCCGCGCTGGGCGTATCCGTCCAGCAGGTCGCAAGAGCGCTCGGCGATCCAGGTGCCGTAGTGGAACGCCTCCGGGATCTCCCAGGTTCGCCGCTGGCGGTCATTGCTGCCGGTGGGCGGGCGGAAGTAGTCGCGCCAGTTGCTCAGTCCCTGCTGCTCCATCCAGAGCGCGTAGTGCTGGCCGACGTGCGCTTCGTCGGTGTGGTTGCGGGCCAGCTCGACGTGCTCGAAGCCGTAGAACGGGCCTTGGAAGCGGCGCCAGAACGCCAGGTCCTGCAGCGTCGGATACGCTTCCAGCGATGGGAACTCCGCGCTTCCGGCCAGCGGCTGGAAGTGCGCCTTGCCCACCAGCGCCGTGCGCACGCCGGCCGCCTGCAAGTCCTCGCCGACGGTGTGCTCCGATTCGAGCAGCTTGGTGCCCAGCGAGTAGGCGCCGTGCTGGCTCGGGTACTTGCCGGTGATGATGCTGGCGCGGGTCGGGGTGCAGGTCGGATTGGGGCAGTAGGCGCGGGTGAACAGGGTGCCCTGGGCCGCCAGACGGTCGAGTCTGGGGGTCCGGATCTCCGGGTTGAGGCACCCCAGGGTGTTCCAGTGCTGCTGGTCGGAGGTGATCAGGAGGACGTTGCGTGCGGCACTCGCCATGGGGCGCATCATACCCGCAAGGGCGGATGACACATGCGTGCCACGACAGTCTACGGCAGCGCCTGTTTCCCCGCAGACGGGGTGGGACTATCTTGGTGCCGCCTGCAGCGAAGCATCTTGCTCGGCAAGTTGCCGCAGGTTGAGAGAGGGGGACTAAGGTGGGTGATTTGCCGACTTATGTGCTGGAGCGGGCATTCGATGCGCCGCGCGAGCTGGTGTGGAAGAGCTGGACCGACCCGGAGCTGTTGCCGCGCTGGTACGGTCCGGGCGTGGAGACGAACGTCCATCGGCTGGAACTGAAACCGGGCGGGCTGTGGCTCCTCGAGATGCAATGGGGCGGCACTTCCCAGTATCAGCGGGTGGAGTACACCGAAGTGAGTCCGCCGCAACGCCTGGTGTGGCTGCACTCGAGCTCGGACGCCGACTGGAACGTCATTGACAATCCGATGATGCCGCGCTGGCCGCGGGTGCTGCTGACGACGGTGCCGTTCGAGCAGGACGGCGCTCAGACGAAGCTGCGCCTGACCTGGGTGCCGCATGAGGCGAGCGAGGCAGAGATCGCCGGCTTCGCGGAGGCGTTGGCCGGCATGGACAAGGGCTGGGGCGCCGGCATGGAGTTGCTCGCGGAGCAGCTCGCTGAACTGCAGGCTTGAGCCGTTGCGTCCGGGTGTTCCCATCGGTCTGTTGGTGTCCGTTAACGAATGATTTACCTGATATTCACGGGGACCGGTGCGATGCCGCGGTAGGCTAGGCGGTATGAGGGGCTCGGCACTGAAGCAGCAGCGAAGTCCGGGCCGTTGTAATGGTACGAGGTTGCACCGATGACGAACACACTGCCGCGGGCGGAAGATTCGACCAGGCACTTGGCCTTGCAGTACCTGGTCCTGGCGTTCTCCCAGTTGCGGATACGAGACGAGGCGCTGGGTTACCTTGAGGACCTGCTCGCCTTTCTGGCCGCCGACCCGGCGGCACGGCTGCCGGACGGCTGGACCCGCGGCGAGCTGGGGGGCGCGTACCTGGACGATCTGAGCCGCAACGGCCGCTGCCGGGAGTGCGATTTCCAGTGGCTGCGCGATGATCCCGTGTTCCGGGATACCCTGGAACGCTATCGAGCTCAGCTGCATGCGGGAGGACCGGATCGCGCATCGGCTTGAGTTGCATCACATCCGCAGGCCGCCCTGTCGGACATCTCGCCAACCCGGAGCGAAGGCCCCTCAGCGCACCTGACGGTGTCGCTCTAGCCCGCCGCCCGCGCTCGCCATCGACGCCGCCCGTGTCGCACGTATGCCAGTCTGTTCATGCCTTTGCTGGCGTCCAGCATCGCCTTCAATTCGCTTGTGTTCGTGGGTTTCCTGAAGAGCTTTCCGAGCGAGATTGAAGAGGCAGCGGTGATCGATGGATGTGATCTCCTGTCCCTGTGTACCCGCATCGTGGCACCGATTTCTACGCCGGTATTTGCAACGGTCATCGTCTTCAACGTGCTCTACGTCTGGAATGAATTTCCGTTGACGGTTACCATGATTTATCGGCCGGACATGTACAACATATCGCTGGGAGTATCTCTGTTTCGAAGCAAGTATGGGATCGACTATAGCGGGATAGTCGCCGGCACCGTGCTGGTCGTTATTCCACAGTTGGTGTTCTACGGGCTGTTTCAGAGACACATAGTCAAGGGATTGACCTCCGGCGCAATAAAGGGTTGATTCAGGAATGAACTACCTGCCGCCCGATCCGCTGTGTCTGTGGGACTGCTGGATCCTCCCGTGGGAGGGCGAGTATCACCTGATCCACCTCCAGTACACGCTTGCCGAGTCGGCGGACGGCTCGTTCGCCAACCGCTGGGCCGGCCTGGGGCACGCCGTGTCCCGCGACCTGGTGCACTGGCAGCGCCGTGCCACCATCGAGATCGAGGAGGTCGCCGGGAGCTGGGAGTCCAGGATCGGACTGACCGGGACGCTGCTTCGCCACGACGGCCGGTTCTGGATGTTCTACGGCGCCTCCGAAGGCGGGGTTCAGCGCCTGGGCGCGGTTCTCTCCGACGACCTCGTCACCTGGCACAAGCACCCCGCCAACCCGCTGGTGGGCTCCGCACCGCCCTATCACAGCGAGCGCGACCCGCGCACGCCACCCTACCGGAACGTCTGGTGGCGCGACCCGCACATCTCCTGGCGCGAGGACCTCGGCTGCTACGAGATGCTGGTGGGAGCGCGCCTGCCCTACCGCGGGCAGGACAGATCGGGCACCTGCATCGCCCGCGCGCGGTCGCGCGACCTGGTGCACTGGAGTCACCTGGAGCCGCTGGTGGACGTGGGCGACCGGCTGCTGGTGGCCGACGTCCCCGACCGCTTCGCGATCGACGGCACCTGGTATCTCACCTTCAACAGCGCCTCCACCTGGGGGCGGCGCATCGCCAGCCCCAGCCGCCCCAAGCCGAGCGGCTCCTTCTACATGATCGGTCCGACCCCGGATGGGCCGTTCGAGTTCCCGGACGACCCGTGTCTGCTGGGAGCCGGACACGGACACCAGGGCCCCACGGTCCTGTTCACGCTCGACGACGCCGGCGGCGTGCCTCACCGGCGGCTCGCCTTTCATCACCACGGCTGGCCCGATCCGCACCTGTCGCGCGCTTCCTTCCGGCCGTCGTTGGCGTTGCCCAAGTACCTGGTCCAGAACGGCGACCGGAGCCTCAGCCTCGCCTACCATCCCAACGTCGCCGCGCTGGAGGCGCGGGTGCTGGCGGAGACGCTGGATGTCGCCAGCGCCGACACCCGCTACCGCACCACGGGCGAGTGGGAGAACCGCGGCACGGCCACGCACGGTCTGTCGCAGCACGTCTCGAGCGTACTGCTTGCACCTGAACCGGCAGGTGACGTGCACGTCACCTGCCGGCTGCGCTTCGCGGGCGCGGAGCGCGCCGGAATTGTGCTGCGGCTGCCGGCGGGACCGCATCCGGTAGGTCTGGCGGTCACCGTCGACCGCCTAGCCGGCGAGGTCAGCTTCGGTCCGGCTCGCCCGGAAGGACAGTACGGGGCCCTCGATCTGGGCGCCTGCGACAGTTGCCGCTGGGACGTGGCCGATACGCTGCGGCTCCGGGTGCTGGCCCGTGACCGGGCGGCCGAGGTCTACCTCGATGACCGGCTGGCCCTGTGCGTGTCGCTGCAGGAGGAACCGCGGGCAGGAGCGGCCGGCTGCTTCGTGGAAGGCGGTGCCTGCACCTTCGAACAGTTCCGCGTGGCCGAGCTGGAGCCGCTGCGGCCGCTGCCGGTCACGCCGCCGGCCTGAGCAGCATCCGGTCGCGTGCGCACACCTGGCGCGCGCCGCGTCGGCGCGGGTGCGACGGGCGCGCGAGCCGCGTGCGGCAGTCCGTGGTGGCCGCGCTTGCCCGCCGGCCGGATACACCGCGCCGCTAGTTGGTATAAGCTGGACGCCGCATGAACAGCCCGAAAGTAGTGGTGATCGGGGCCGGCAGCTACTTCTTCGCCCGTCCCGTCATCTGGAACATGGTCAACAGCCCGGTGCTGCGCGGCGGCACGCTGACGCTGGTCGATACGCAGCCGAAGGTGCTGGAGACGATCATGGGAGTCGCGCGCCGCGCCGCGGACGCAACCGCCGCGCCGCTGACGCTCGAGGGCGCCACCGACCGCGACGAGGTACTGTCAGGCGCCGACTTCGTGGTGCTGACCTTCAGCGACCGCAACGCCTACTTCCGCGGCGTCGACAGCGACATCAGCAACCGGCACGGCATCCGCATGTGCTCGGCCGACACCATCGGGCCGGGCGGCGTGTTCCGGGCGCTCCGGGAGACCCCGATCGCGCTGGAGATCGCCGCCGACGTGGAGCGGCTGGCGCCGGACGCCTGGGTGATCAACTTCGTCAATCCCTCCACCGTGCTGGGCATCGCCCTCGACCGCTACGCGCCGGAGGTGCGCAGCTTTTCGATCTGCGACGGCCCGCATGAGCCGCACAACCGCGTGCGCCTGCTCAAGCGCCTCGGCATCGTGCCGCAGGACACCGTGGCGATGCCGCTGGAGGTGGAACAGAAGCTGGAGCTCGACATCGTCGGCGTCAACCACTTCAGTTGGATCATCCGGCTCGCCTACGACGGCGTCGACTACCTGCCGCGCTGGCGCGAGCTGCTGGCCGCGGATGCCGCGGAGGAGCTGGCCACCACCGAGAGCCGCGAGGGCGGCAGCGACAACAACGCCGCTTCGAAGGCCCGCTTCAACGCCAACTACGCGCTGCAGCTCATGGACGTGTTCGGCGCCTACCCGGACCGCATCGCCCATACCAAGGAGTACGTGCCCTTCTTCCAGGGCTACGGCGCCGCGCCGGTCACCCCGGAGCCGCTGGCCGTGTTCGACGCCGGCACCCGGCAGCAGCAGATGGACACTTGGTGGCGCGAGAACGAGGAGTACGCTTCGGGCGCCCGCCCGATCGGCGAGTTCCTCGCCGCCGGCAAGCCGGACCACGCCACCGACATCATCGAGTCGATGTGGGGCGACCTGGGCAAGCGGTTCTATCTCAACACCCGCAACCGCGGCGCCGTGCCCAACATGGCCGCCGACGCGATCCTGGAGTTGCGCTGCGACGCCGACATGGGCGGCATCAATCCGCGTCCCTGCGGCGCGATCCCGCCCGGCATTCACGGCATGACCCAGATGATCCTCGACACCCACGAGCTGACCGCGCAGGCGGCGGCGACCTACGACCGCGAGGTGCTGCTGCGCGCGCTGTGCAGCGACCCGATCGTCAACAACCTGGAGGACGCGAAGGCGGTGATGGCGGACCTGCTGGAGGCGCAGCGCGACGTGCTGCGGCCGCAGTGGTACCGCTAGGAGCCGGTCGGATGGGCGCGTCAGCGGCAGCTCCGACAGGGCCGAAAGCGACGCCGCGAGGCGACGGTTTCGGGGCGCTAGCGTCCACGGGTGCCACCAGCGCGCGCGGCGCCGAGTTGAACCGGCGGCTGATCGCGGACGGCTACTGCCACGTCCCCGGGGTGGTGCCGGGCGACCTGATCGAGCGGGTGCGCGCGTTCGCCGACGCCGCCGCCGACGGCCTCTCCGCGGAGGAACAGGAACGTCACCGCTTCGCCGGCTCCATGATCGAGGTGAAACGGCACGAAGAGATGCTGCCGCTGATCGTGCTGCCGGCGGCGCGCGCGGTGCTGGCCGGCATGGGCTACCCGGACGCCAGGTTCTACAGCGGCTTCATCATCAGCAAGCCGCCGCAGGTGGCGCCGCCACTGTTCTGGCACCAGGACGGGATCCTCTGGGACGACCCGACCAGCTATACCGACGAGCCGGTGCAGGTGTTCCTGATGTACTACCTGGTCGACACCAGCCGCGACAACGGCTGTCTGCGCGTCATCCCCGGCTCCCATCGCCGGCGCCACCGGCTGCACGCCCTGCCGCCCGCCCACGGCGACGCGCTCAACGCCGCCGGGGAGCGCCATCCGTCGCTGCAGCCGGACCCCGACGAGGTGGACATCCCGGTACGCGCGGGCGACCTGGTCATCGGCGACGCGCGCCTGCTGCACTCGGCGCACCCGAACCGCTCGCCGCGGCGGCGCACCGTCATCACCCTCTGGTTCCTGCCCACCTTCCCTGACCTCCCGGAACACCTCCGGGCATTCTACGGCAAGCGCAACTCCGAGCTGACCGCCTCGTCCCTGGAGTGGAGCGAATCGGGCTGGGACGAGCTGTGCGGCGTGCTGGCCCGCTACGACGGCCCGCTGGAGCGTCCCGAGCGCAGCCAGATTCCAGACCAACGGCTGACCTGAGGCCACCGGGCGCATGCGCAAGAGCAGCCACTTCTTTGCCTACCTGTCGCGGATGAAGTTCATCCACCGGTGGGGCTTGATGCGTAACACGCTGGTCGAAAACATCCAGGAACACAGTCTGCAGGTGGCGATGATCGCGCATGCGCTGGCGCTCATCCGCAACCGCCTGTTCGCGGGCGACCTCGATCCCGAACGGGTGATGGTCCTGGCGGTGTTTCACGAGGTGAGCGAGGTGATCACCGGCGATTTCCCGAGCCCGCTGAAGTACTTCAATCCGGAGATCAGCCGCGCCTACTCCGAGATCGAGCAGGTCGCCCGCAGGAAGCTGTGGGACATGATTCCGGCGGAACTGCAAGCGGACTATCGTTCGGTGCTGTTCCAGGAGGAGGCCGATGCCGAAGGCTGGGAAGTAGTGAAAGCCGCGGACAAGATCAGCGCCTACGCCAAGTGTCTGGAAGAACTCAAGGCCGGCAACCAGGAGTTCGCCAAGGCCAAGGAAAGCATCGAACGGGAGATCGCCCGACTGGAGCTGCCCGAGGTCGCCTACTTCATGCGCGAGTTCGTGCGCAGCTTCGCGCTCGCCCTCGACGAGCTGAACTGACGCGGCGCTCAGTTGCGCCCGGAATAATCGTACGGGGTGTTTCCAGCCAGGTGGTCCTTCGGGACGGCCGCCAGGGGAATCGCGTTCTCGATGGCGCAGCCGGCGAATACCGGCGCACACGCCTGCGCCAATTCGAAACGGCGGTGCCGCCGATACCACGCCACGTTGTGGATCATGGCGATCATGAAACGGGTCGCAGCGCTGTGGTTGGGCGTGCCGCGATGCCACAGCCGCATGTCCCGAATCAGCACCGCCCCCTTGCGGGTAGCCCCCAGGAGCGGCCCGCGCACGGCTCGCCGCGCGGCGACGTGCTCCTCCGGCACCCGTATGCTGTTGCCGATCACCATACGCGTGTCGAGGTGCGTACCCGGCCACAGTTCGATGGCGCCGTTCTCCTCCGTGGTCTCACTCAACGCGACGTTCACCACCAGCCGCGCCGGCGGGTGCGCCGCGCTCAGGTTTGGCCAGAGATGCCCCTCGTCGACGTGCACCGGTTGCAGCCTGCTGCCGGGAACGTTGGTATTGCCGGTCAGGCACTCGTTGAACGCGCCGCTGCCCAGCAGCGCGCGCGTAACCTGGCACACGAACGGGTTGGCCACCACGTCGCCAAACACCAGGTCGGCATCCGGCGGCGGGTTCTGCTGGATGTTGCCCCACACGAAGTTGTGCGGCACCACCGGCAAGGCGCGAATTCTCACGAGGTCCTCGCTCATCCGCTCCCGCAGCCGATCGAGGTGGGTGTGGTCGACCA
>JAKZWC010000113.1:0-8596 GCA_047515735.1 Spirochaetales bacterium
TTATTTTGGCGAGAGTCCTTATCGCTTCGATGTCATGGCATCGGGACTTACCGAACAAGTAGCCCGGCGGCTCGAACGTGCCGAGATTGCCGAGCTCGCCCGGCCCTTGAACCTCGCCCTCCCTGCGAGCGGTGCGCACACTCCGGTGCCCAGCCCGCTTCCGCCGGCAGTGAGGGTCTACTTGGCTAGGCCCGGAGACAACCCCACGACCCACTATGTCCATGTGACTGACGACGCCTCCGACGTGAGCGCGGCGTTAATCGCCGCCGGCGAATCGCCCGGCTCCGAGGTGCGGTTGGAACTGTCCCACGCCGCCGGCCACGTGCGCGCCCGCTCCATCCGCATGGAGTTGCGGCCTGCCGATGATCTCACCACCCGGCGCGGCGACGGTCGGCCACTGCTGACCGCGCAACCGCCGGTACTGTGGCGCTGGCGTGACAACAGCGCGCACTTGGTAGCGTGGGCCGCCGGCTCGCCTGGCTTGCCAGCGGCGGTGCTGGCGATCAACGTCCTGTGTTTCGACGCCGAGAGGGCCCCGTAGCGCATCCGCTGGCGGCGAGCCGCGGACGCGGAATCGCCCAGAAGCTGCCCCATCGGGCGTTTGGCGCCATACCAGCGGGCAGACTTCGACCCTGAGACACCCGTAACGGCTCCGCCACAACTTGGTAGTTGGTACCTCTGGCGCCCGCCGGGTCGCTCCTGAACTCAGCGGCCGACATGCTGGCTGAGTTGCTGGTCAGTTTCGGATGCATGCGCATCTGGCAGTTGATGCCGCGGTGGTGACGTGGTTCGATGGCCCGCGGCCTTCACCGATCCGCAGGCGGGTATTGGGGCCGCCCCGACGAGCATACGGCTCCGCGGCCGACGTCTGCCGTGCTCGCAGATACGATTCCCGATCTGGGCCGGCGCGTCCCGGTTGGCGACAGACCTTGCGCCATGGCCTGCCTCATGCGTATCAAGGAACTCCTCGCCGTTTAGTTGGTGTCTGAGGGGAACGGTTCCCGAATTGTCCCGAGCAGGATGATTTGGTTGTCGATCAGTCCGGTCGGTCGTATCTTTCCCGAGCGGGAAAGGAAGAGCATGAGTCCCAAGCAGATTGGACAGCTCGTTCGCAGTATACGGCGCGCTCAGGGACTTCGCCAGGATCAGTTGGCGGCGGCCGCAGGCGTCGGCGTGCGCTTTCTGGTTGAGGTGGAGCGGGGTAAGCCGACCGCGCAACTCGGCAAGGTGCTCGCCGTTCTTGATGCGCTTGGATGCACGCTCACGATCGAGCCGCCCCCGAGCAATGATGGCTTGCAGGGGGCGCGGTGACGCGCACTCTGACGGTGTGGTGGGAGGGCGCGGTGGTCGGATCGCTCGCTCTCGACGCCGATGGTCAGATGCAATTCACCTATGCCGAGGAATGGCTGGCGGCGGACGGTTCACCAGCGCTCTCGTGTTCGCTGCCGAAACATCGGGAGCCCTTTCGCCGTCGCAGGTGTCGATCTTTCTTCGGGGGCCTGCTTCCTGAGGGAGATCAGCGTGAGTCGGTCGCCCGGGTTCTGGGAGTTTCACCGGACAACGAATTCGGACTGCTGGAGCGGCTCGGCGGCGACGTCGCGGGTGCGCTAACCCTGTGGCCGGAAGGAGAGACGCCACCGCTACGCGAGCCACAGCATCAGACGAAGGCTTTGTCCGACGAGGGCTTGGTTGCGCTTCTGGAGGCGCTTCCGGCAAGCCCCTTCCTGGCTGGTGCGGAAGGCCGGCTGCGACTGTCCCTTGCCGGGGCGCAGTCGAAGATGCCGGTTGTCCTCGTCGGAAGTCGGGTCGCACTGCCGGAGCCGGGTCAACCGACTACCCACATCCTCAAGCCGTCGATCGAGCGGTTTCCCGCGACCGTAGAGAACGAAGCGTTCGCAATGCGCCTTGCCGCCCGGCTTGGACTCTCGGTAGCGGCGGTGGAGCCGCGCTCGGTTGCAGGACTGCCCTATCTGTTGGTCGAGCGCTACGACCGGCACCTCGGCGCGGATGGCCGCGTAGTGCGGCTGCATCAGGCGGACTTCTGCCAGGCGCTCGGTCTGCTGCCGCATCGCAAGTACGCGGCCGAAGGCGGACCAACGGCCGAGCACTGTTTCGCGCTTGTTCGGCGTGCCTGCAGCCGGCCCGCCGTCGAGGTACTCAAGCTCCTTGACGCATTCATCGTACAGGTGTTGATCGGCAACGCGGATGCTCACGGCAAGAACTACAGTCTGCTGTACTGGGGCGCAACGGTCGAACTCGCCCCCTTGTACGACTTGCTGTCAACCGTGGCGTATCCGGAGCTCGATCGGAGGTTCGCGATGAGGACCGGCGGACGCCGGACGTTGGAAGAGCTGCGCATCGGGGATTGGGACCGATTCGCGCGCACGGCGGGACTCGGAGCGCCGTTCGCGCGCCGACGGGTACGGGAACTGGCCGAGCGCACTCTGGAGTGCGCCGGTTCGGTAGCTGCCGCGCTGTCGCTGCCGGATTCGAGTGACGAGGTACTCGCCGGATGTGCCGCCCGAGCGGCAGAGCGGGCGCGCCGGCTGGCTCGTACCGTGTAGCCCCCCTACGGGCGCTCGCCGTAGCCGCAATGAGGTAACTTCGACGCCATATTGAGTCTCAATATGGCGTTTGCAGGTTGATTTTTCGACCCTCCGGCCCAGAGCTTCTGTCTGTTCGGGCCTCGTGGGACGGGCAAGTCGGCATGGACGCAACCTCCGCGCGGGCAACGGTCGCCCACGACAGGTTTTACCTGTTCGACTGCGGCGTTTTTTGCTCGCTGCGCCCGGCGGGGCCGCTGGATCGACCCGCGGAGATCGAGGCGGCGGGGCTGGAAGGGCTGGTGGCACAGCACCTGCGGGCCTGGCTGGCGGGTCGCAACCGCGGCGACCGCCTGTACTACTGGCGCACCCGCGCCGGCTTGGAGGTGGACTTTATCGTCTACGGGCGGGGGCAATTCAGCGCCATCGAAGTCACGCACAGCGCCGCGGTGCGGCGTTCCGACACCCGCGCCCTGCGCTCGTTTCACGACGACTATCGGGAGGCGCCGCGTTACTTGCTCTACCTCGGCGACGAGGAGTCGGATCCGGACGGGATTCTCTGCGTGCCGTGCAATCGGTTTCTCCGAGTGCTCCGTCCCGGCCACGAATTCCCCTGGCGGCGTAAGGGGTGTTGAGTCGCCTGCGCCAAGATTGTGACCACAAGTAGCCACTTTAAGAGATATTTATCTATTGAGCTGTCATTTACGTGTTATGAACGGCGACGCGGTGGCGCTGGCTTGAGAATCGGCCGGTGACCTGCGAGTCGGCGATCGTGGAACAGGTAGTGGTTGGCGTAACCGGCATCAGGACCAAAGTGGTCCTGTGACCAGGCACGCATCTGCACCGGCTTCAGCCGTGCACAGGCGGGATACCACTCGCGGAGCCGCTGCGCGATGTGGGTGTCCACCGGGAATGCCACGGGCTGGTCCAGCGCGAACAGCAGCACGCAATTGGCGACCTTGTCGCCGACGCCGTGGAGCGACAGCAATGCTTCGAGCGCCGCTTCGTACGGCGCCTCCCGCAGCGCGTACAGATCGAGGTCGCCGGCGCCGATGCAACGCGCTGCCGCCGTCAGGTAGGCCGCCCGGTAGCCGAGCCCGAGTGACCGGAGCTCGGACTCGCTGGCTGCCGCCAACTGGTCTGGAGTGGGGAAGCTGTGCCGCGGGGCGCCAGCGTCTCCCAGGGGCCGTCCGTAGGTCCGGCAGATCGATTCGATGTTGCTGGGGTGATGCGTGGGATGTTGGAGGCGGCGGTGCAGAGGAAGCTGATCAGGCATTCCCAGGGGTCCTGGCGCAGTACCCGCATTCCCCGATAGCGGGCGCCGGCGGCTGCCAGGCGACTGTCTGCCGCGAGGGAGTCGTAGATCCGCTGCAGGTCGGTGTCGAGGGTCAGGTAGTCCGCCAGCCGAGGTGCGATGCAGGCAGCGCTGTCGGGGCGCGTGGCGAACTCGACACCGCCGCTGGTGGGCCGCAGCGTGACGACGTTCTGGAAGACGATGCCCTGGTAGCAGCCGGCGACGTGGCGCCAGCGAAAGGCCTGCCCGCTGAACAGGGTGCTCTCCAGATCGAGTGGCTGTTCGCAGCCGAGTTGGACCAAGGTCAGTCCGGCTGCGAGCCGGGTTCGTAGAGGGAAATGTGGCCGGTGCTGGCGGAGGTGAACGGCGCACCGGCCCAGTCGCTCCAGCGCTCGCGCAGGCGCAGGCCGGCGAGGCGCGCCATCAGGTCCAGCTCCGAGGGCCAGGCGTAGCGCAGTTGCACCGGGTAGAGGCGCGTCCCCGACTCGGTGAATACCAGGTGCTGCGAGTCTACGCGCTGCGCCAACGGGTCGTGGCGCGCCACGTCCAGGCTCACCAGATCGGGGTCGATGCGGGTGACGCCCACGCTTTGACCGCGAGTGAAACGCCCCGGGTCGGGCACGAACGCCTCGATGAGAAACACGCCGCCGGGGCGCAGATGGGCGGCAACGTGGCGGAAGCACTGTACCTGCGCTTCCTGGGTGACCAAGCCGAAAAAGGTATTGAACACGACGAATATCAGGTTGAACGTGCCGTCGGCCTGGAACGCGGCGAAGTCGCCGATGGTCACCGGGATGGCGGCGCCGCCCGGCTTGGCGCGCAGCTTCGCCACCATGGCATGCGAGGCGTCGATCCCACGCACCTCGACGCCGCATGCTGCCAGAGGCAGCGCCACGCGGCCGGTGCCCAACTCCAGAGCCCGTTCGCCGGCTGCCAGTTGTGCCAGCAGTTCCGGACCTGACGACTTGGCGCTGCTTCTCGTCGCCAGCGAGGCGCCGGTAGCCCCGACTCACGGAGTCTGGCGGCATCTTCAGATGCACGACGGTTGGGGCCGACCACCGGATGCGGGCGACGATCAAGCGTTCTTGATGGTGCAGGTAATGGAGACTTGGTTGCTCGCAGACCGCCAGGCGTTACGCCGATACTTCGGTCCCCAGTTCGCCGAGAGTAGGCTACCGCTCTGGCCTGAGCTTGAGGGCGCACCCAAGGACGCCGTAGTCGAAGCCCGGAACCAGAGCAGGACGGGCGCTTCGGAACCGGCGGAGTCCACTGCTCCTTGACCTTGCGACGATGACCGAGGTGGATTCGAAGTGGCGACAGGCGGAACTCCGAGCCTCCTACCGGGTCGCGGCTCGCATCCGGTGGCGTTCGACGGCCAGGTCGAGGAGCCGGCGCAGCAGCTCCGCGAACGACACGCCGCTGGCTTCCCACAGCTTTCCGTACATGCTGATCTCGGTGAATCCCGGGATGGTGTTGACCTCGTTGACCAGCAGTTCGGCCCGGCCTTGCGGGACGGAGGGGGGCCGCAGGAAGAAGTCCACGCGCGCCATCCCCTCGATCTCCAGCACGGCGCACACCCGGCAGGCAAGGTCGCGGGCGCGTTGTTGTTCGGCATCGGACAGCGGCGCGGGAATCAACAGCTCGGCACCCGCCGCGTCGAGGTACTTGGCGGTATAGCTGTAGAACTCGTGCCCCTTCCCAGTGACGATTTCGCCGGCCAGCGAGGCCGCGCGGCGGTCGTTGCCGAGCACCGACACCTCCAGCTCGCGGCCGTCGACGTACTCCTCGACCAGGATCTTGCGGTCGTGGCGCAGCGCCGTGGCTACGGCCGCCTGCAGGTCGCGGCAGGCGGCGACCTTGCACACCCCCACGGAAGAGCCGAGGTTGGCCGGCTTGACGAACAACGGCAGGCCGAGGTCGGCGCAGATCCGTTCCGCGGCCGCCGCCGACACCGGGCCGCGCAGGGTGAGGAAGCGGGCGCTGGCGATGCCGGCGTCGCGCAGCAGCCGCTTGGTTACCTCCTTGTCCATGGCCACGGCGGAGCCGAGCACGCCGGCGCCCACGTAGGGCACGCCCGCCAGCTCCAGCAGTCCCTGCACGGTGCCGTCTTCGCCGAAGGGGCCGTGCAGCACCGGGAACACCACGTCCAATGGTGGCGACGGCGCTCCGGTGACGAGATCGACGAGGTGGGCAGCGGCGGGGTCCATGGCTGGAGGCGGCGTGGCGGCCGCGCCGCCTCCGCTGAGGGTCAGCGGGCCGCCGCTCAGCCGTGGCGGAGCATCCCGGGTCGCGGCGGCATGGGCAATGAATCGCCGCGCGTCGGCCAGCCGCCAGGTGCCGTCGGGCTGGATGTAGATGAGCACCACTTCGTGGGTGCCGTCGAGCGCCGCGGCCACCGCGCGCGCGGACCGCAGGGAGATGTCGTGTTCGGCGGATTGCCCGCCGCAAATTATGCCGATGCGAATGATTCCGCTCCGCTGCGCATTGTTCAGCGTCTGCCGGCCGCAGGTCAAACCGGGATCGGGGCAGGCCGCCCGGCGACCGGTGTCTGCCGTTCGCTGCCCCAGGTGGCGAGATCCGGGGTATGATGGCGGCCGTGAGGATCAAGCAATCGGTCTGTTTTCCGATCTTTCAACAGCAGTTTTCTTCCCTGGCGGAGTTGTGCCGCGAAGCTGGCCGCATCGGCTATCGTGCCGTGGAGATGTGGGGCCGCAGCGGCGGCCCGGTGGAAGGTGAATTCAGCGTGGAAGAAGTCGCCGCGCTGGCGGCGGAGCAGGGGCTGGTGCTGGCCAGCTGCATTGGCCACGCGGCGCTGCCGGACGGCTGCAACGACCCGGCCAACCATCCCCGGATCGAGGCCGAGCTGCGCGACTCCATCGCCCTGGCGGCACAGCACGGCGTGCCGGGCCTGATCTGCTTCGCCGGCAATCGGCGCCACGGTCAGAGCGACCTGGAGGGGATGGTCGAATGCGCCCGCGTGCTGCGCCGCATCGCTCCCTACGCCGAGGAACGCGGCGTCAACCTCAACCTGGAACTGCTCAACAGCCGGGTGGATCATCCCGGCTACCTGGCGGACCGCAGCGACTGGGGGGTCGCCCTCTGCGAGATGGTGGCCAGCCCGCGGGTCAAGCTGCTGTTCGACATCTACCACATGCAGATAATGGAAGGCGACCTGATCCGCGCTATCCGCCGCGCGCTGCCGTACATCGGCCACTTCCACACCGCCGGCAACCCGGGGCGCGAGGAGCTGGACGATACCCAGGAACTCAACTACCGCGGTATCTGCAACGCCATCGCGGAGTCCGACTACAGCCTGTACGTGGGCCACGAGTTCAAGCCGCGCGGCGATCTGATCGCCTCTCTGGAGCAGGCGTACCGGGTCTGCGACGTCGGCAAGTAATGGCGGTCCGGAGGCCGCTGCGCGTCGGTCTGGTGGGGTACGGCGGCATCGGCCGCGTGCACGCGCTGGGGTATCGCGCCATCCCGCTGCACTACGCTCTGGAGGCGGACGCGGTACAGGTGGCGGGGGTGGCCACCTCGCACCGGGAGAGCGCCGCCCGCGCGTCGCGGGAACTCGGCTGCGGGACGGCCTGCGCCGACTACCGCGAGCTGCTGGCCCGTGACGACATCGACCTGATCGACTGCTGCGTGCCCAACCACCGCCACGAGGAGGTGGTGGTGGCCGCGGCCGCCGCCGGCAAGCACGTGTACTGCGAGAAGCCGCTGGCCCGCACCGTCGCCGAGGGCCGGCGCATGCTGGCGGCGGTGGCGGCGGCCGGGGTTACGGCGCAGATGAGCTTCAACTTTCGCTTCTTCCCGGCCATCACTCGCGCGCGTCAGTTGGTGGAAGAGGGATTCCTGGGGCGGGTGTTCTCGTTCCGCGCCCGCTACTACCGGGCCAGCTACATCGACGCCGGACGGCCGCTGTCGTGGCGCCTGAGCCGGGAGCAGGCCGGCGGTGGAGCGCTGTACGATCTCGGCAGTCACGTGCTGGATCTGGTCAGCCACCTGCTGGGCGAGTTCGCCGCGGTGCAGGCAATGCTGGAAACGCTGATACCGCGGCGTCCGGTAGCGGCCGGGAGCAGCGAGCAGGCCCCCGTGGACGTGGACGACTTGGCGCTGCTGCATGTACGAATGGCCAGCGGCGTGCCGGGGCTGGTGGAGATCAGCCGGATGGGGACGGGCGCAGTGAACGACATCCAACTCGAACTGTACGGCGACCGCGGCGCGCTGCGCTTTCGGGGCGAGGAACCGAGTTGGCTGGAGGTGTACGATGCCACCGACCCGGACGAGCCGCTGGGCGGCCGGCGCGGGTTTCGGCGCCTGGAGACCGTGCAGCGCCACGCGGGACAGGTAGCGCCCGACTGGTCGCAGGCCGCAGGCTTCGCGCGCAGCCATGCCGAGTGCCAGTACCGCTTCCTGTGTGCGCTGTGGGAGGATCGGCCGGCGGCCCCCGACCTGGACGCCGGACTGCACGTGCAGGAGGCGATGGAGGCCGCGTTGCGGTCAGCCGCGGAGGGACGCTGGGTGGAGCTGGCCGAGGTGGCCGGCGCCACGCCGTGACCGGACCGGCGGCGGGCCGCTTGCGGTGCCGCGCCGCGCTCAGACAGGAGGAGACCAATGCCACGAGCTGAATCATGGCGCTACGAGAAGCTGACTTGGCCGGAGATCAACGACGCGGTGGCCGCCAACCGGGTGGTGGTGTGTCCGGTGGGGTCCACCGAGCAGCACGGCCCGCATCTGCCGCTCGACGTGGACG
>JAKZWC010000114.1:0-3374 GCA_047515735.1 Spirochaetales bacterium
GGTGTCATCCTTGCAGGCTGCCGATCATCCCGCCCGTACGAAGTGCGGTGTCCCACCAGCGGCGGATGCAGTCGGCGGCATGGCGGGCGACCGCCTCGCGCCCGGCGGCGCTCCAGCCGCTCTCGATGACCGTGATTAGGCCGTCGTAGCCGAGCCGCTTGCAGGTGCGCAGGATCGCCGGCCAGTCCTGTACGCCGGGCGCGTCCGGCAGCGCGCTGACCCAGCCCTGCCCGGCGTGCACCAGGAACGGCGCTTCTCCGCCGCCGGCGCGCCGGAAGGAGTGCACCAGCAGGTTGCGGGTGTGCGGCAGCAACGACGGCAGGCAGCCCAGGTAGTCCTCGCCGGCCAAGTGCAGGTGGGCGGAGTCGTAGAGCAGGCCGTAGTTGCGATGGCCGACCTGGGCCAGCACGCGGCGGGTGCCGGATACCGTCTGCAGGGCGCTGCCGACATGGTTGTTGCCGGCCAGCATGACAGCGTGCGCCTGGGCCCGCTCCGCGGCCGCGCGCAGCCACGCGGGATCCGAGCTGATCTTCAACAGCCGACAGCGCAGGTCGCCACAGAGCTCCAGGTACCGGTCGAGGAACGCGTCGCGTTCGCCGCCGCCGGCAGGCAGTCCGCGCGCGGTCAGGCAGGTCACGGTCAGCCCCTCGCCGCGGACGATCTCGAGAAGCTCCCGGCGGCGCGGCGGCGGGGCATCCGGCGCGAGCTGGGTACGGCGCAGCTCCACGCCGCGGTAGCCGGCGGCGCGCGCGATCCGGCAGAACCGGGCGAACGAGACCGATTGAGACCGGTAGCGTTCCTCGAACAGAAACCCGCTCAGCGCGAGCAGCACGGCGGGACACGAGCGGGATGAGAAGCCGCGCCTGCGGCTCCCGCCCCTCGGCGTTGCGACCGGAACATGATCGGCACTACCATCACGGATAGACGATTTGGCCGCAAGCGGACTGATGCTTGGAGCCGGTCACTTAACCAGTCAACCCGCAGGAGGGGCCCCGTGGGCGCCACACCCGTTACCGCTTCCATTCTCGACCCATCGGACCTTTCATGGTGCCGCTGACCGCCTGCTCGCCGTTCGTCGATTGCAGCCCGCTGCTCGGCGACAGCGCGCGGCTGCGCGCCGCGGCGCAGGAGCGCGGCTACCTGTACTTCCGCGGCCTGCTGCCGGCGGCGGAGGTGCAGGCGGTGCGCCGCGCCGTGCTCCAGGTGACCGCCGCCCACGGTGCGCTGGACGACGCCGCGGAGCTGGAGGCCGGCATTGCGCGCCCGGGCGTCCACCTGACCGAGTACGACCATACGCCGGGGTTCAGGGCGTACTACCGCGATCTGCAGCGGCTGCGGGTGTTCCACGCCCTGCCGCACCATCCCAGGTTGATGGCGGTCCTGGAGCAGTTGCTCGGCGAGGCGGCGTGGGTGCACCCCCGCCACATCGTCCACGCGATCTTTCCCGCCGACCTCGACTACACCACGCCGCCGCATCAGGATTTCCATCCGGTGCGCGGCACGCCCGACACCTGGACCGCATGGCTACCGTACGGCGACTGCGATGAGACGCTGGGCGGGCTGGCGGTGGTCGAGCGCTCGAACGGCGACGGCTGGCTCCCGGTGGGGGCCGACAACGAGACGGTCACGGTCGGCGCCGGCGCGCCCTGGGTGTGGAGCCCGATGGCGGCCGGCGACGTGCTGCTGTTCCACAGCCTCACGATCCACCAGGGCGTGGACAATACCAGCGGCGACCGCATCAGGCTCGCCGGCAGCTTCCGCTACCAGCGCGTCAGCGAACCGGTGGACGCCGCCGCCCTGACCGTGCACCTCGGCGTGCTTACCTGGGAGCAGGTGTACGCGGACTGGGCGCCCGACGACCCGTTGCGCTACTACTGGCGCCCGCTGCCGTTGCAAATCCAGCCGGCGTGGCACACCGTCGGCAAGCAGAAAACGACTGAGGAAACATCAGCCGGCTGAAGCTGGCGTTCGGGTTCCGGCTCCCATCATCATCGCGCTACCGCTAGCTATCCGGTCTACGGAGGAGGCCGCCGCTGCGGCCGCCTCCCGTTGCGGAAGCTCCCCCCCTGGCTACCATCGCGACGTGCCTTGGTTGCGTTACCGGGCTATGCTGGCGGGATGATGGACTACCAGCCGGTTTCGCTGGACGCTCTCTGCAACGCGGGCGTCGAGGCTCTCACTGACCTGACGCACGAGCCACCGGTGGGATTGCAGTCGTTTCAGGGACTGCCGTTCCAGGTGGGGGCTCCCGAGCCGCGTCCGGAGCGCTGTTTCCTGCGCTGCAGCGCGGCCGCGGGCGTGGTGACGATTCCGATCGGACGCGCCTGCCACGCGGTGATCGTCGCCCACACCCTGCTCGAGAGCCAGCTCATGGCGGGCGGTCCGTTGGGACGGCCGGTCGCGACCTATACCTTCCTCGCGGCCGGGGGTGCGGACGCAGGCCACCCGCTGGCCATCCGCGAGCGGTTCGAGATCGCGGCCACGGTGCGCGACCGCGCCTATACCGGTGTGGACGACCGCGGCCAGCACCTGCTGCCGCGCTACGAGGGGCGCTGGGAGGAAGCCGGGCGGCGTCAGACCGAGGTCACCCGCGGGCCGGCAACCTACACCCTCTGGGCGTGGCGCAACCCCGACCCGGAGCAGGTCATCGAGGAGCTCTCCATCAAGCCGGCGGCCGCAGGACCGGCGTTCATCATCGCCGGCATCACCACCAGCCACGTCGACGAATTTCCGTTCCCCCGCCAGGGACGGCGCGAGGTGAAGGTCACCCTGACCGATCCGGAGGCCGCGCGCCGCCCGTTCGACCTGGACGTCAAGGTCGACCGCGGCATCGCGACCTACGCGCATCCGCTGCCCGAGGCCGACGCGGGAAGCTTCGCCGGCGACCGCTACGCCGGCTGGGGTGAGGCGCAGAACCCCGCCTCCAGCCCCGCCTACACCGAGATCGCCGCGACGCCGTCGGCCACCGTAACCGTGGAGCAGGGCGGGAGCGCGGTAGGCCGGGTGCGCTGGGGCGACGTCGAGCGCCGCGGCAGCGCCGCCGACGGCGGCGCCCGCGTGGAGCTGCTCGACGGCGGCCGCAACTGGGTGCACGTGACGGTGCTGGACGCCGACACCGGCAAGCCGGTGCCGTGCCGGGTGCACTTCCGTTCCCCGGCCGGGGTGCCGTTCCAGCCCCACGGCCACCACAACCAAGTCAACTCCAACAACGGCAGTTGGCACATCGACGTGGGCGGCGACGTGCGCCTGGGCCAGATCACCTACGCCTACATCGACGGCCGCTGCCAGGGGTGGCTGCCGCGCGGCGACGTGATCGTGGACTTGGCGCGCGGCTTCGAGTACCAGCCGGTGCGCACCCGCGTGCAGATCAAGCC
>JAKZWC010000115.1:0-4383 GCA_047515735.1 Spirochaetales bacterium
AGATGGTACTGCAATGGGACGGCGCCCGCAGGTACCGCCTGCGCCCGGACGGCGAAACTCTGACCGTCGTGATCGACCACATCAAACGTGCCGCGCGCGACGCCGCCGTGTTCAAGGATTATTTCGAGGCGCTCGGCATCCGCGCCATCATCAAGGAGGAGGAGCCGTCGCTGATCAACGCCCGCCGCCGCGCCAACGAGCATGACCTGGTGTGGCGGGAGAAGGCGGAGATCAACGAGCTGAACATGCGCACGCGGTTCGGCGGCCCGTTCGCGTTTCCCACCTTCGATACCCACGTGCCGTGGTACCAGTGGCACGTGAGCGGCGGGCAGGACGGGGTCGAGCCGCCCGAGGATGTCAAGGAGCTGTTCCGGCTGGTCGAGGAGTGGCTGACCACGGAGCCCAACAGCGATGCTTACGTGGAGCTGGGCAAGCGGATCCTGGAGATCAACACGCGCAACCTGTGGACCATCACCGCGCTCGGCATGGAGCCCTATCCGGTGATCTTCAAGGACACGCTGCGCAACACTCCGGAACAGGCGCTGTGGGACTGGCCGTACCGGTTCTGGATGCCCTACATGCCGGAACAGTGGTTCTACAGCGAGTAGTGCCGGCCTGACCGTGGGGTGGAGGCCGTCCGCCTCCGCCCCGCGCATACCGTATGCTCGACTATATCGCCCGCCGCGGGCTGTTCACGCTCATGCTGCTGGTGCTGATATCGGTGGTTTCCTTCGTCATCATCCAGCTTCCGCCGGGCGATTACCTGTCCACCTACATCATGGCGCTGCAGGAGCAGGGCGAGGACGTTTCGCAGGCACAGATCGAGACGTTGCGCGCCCACTACGGTCTGGGGCTGCCGATCTACGTGCAGTACTTCAAGTGGATCTGGGGGGTGTTGCGCGGCAACTTCGGCGTCTCCTTCGAATGGAACGCACCGGTGGCGTCGCTGATCGGCGAGCGGCTGGCGCTGACCATTGCCATGGCAACGCTGGTGTTCACCTACGTGGTGGCGATTCCAATCGGGATCTACTCGGCCACCCATCAGTACTCGGCCGGTGACTATGCCTTCACCACCGTCGGCTTCATCGGCCTGGCCACACCCAACTTCCTGCTGGCGCTGATCATGATGTTCCTGTTCTTCAAGTACCTGGGGCTGAGCGTGGGTGGCCTGTTCTCGCCGGAGTATCTCGGCGAGCCGTGGTCGGCCGGCAAGGTGTTCGATCTGATCCGCCATCTGCCGATTCCCATCATCGTCGTTGGCACGGCGGGGACGGCGGGGATCATCCGCATCATGCGCGGCTCGCTGCTGGACGAACTATGGCGCCAGTACGTGATCACGGCCCGCGCCAAGGGGCTGAAGGAGGGCGCGCTGCTGTTCAAGTATCCGGTGCGGGTGGCGGTGAACCCGATCGTCAGCACGGTCGGCTGGGCGCTGCCGAGCACCATTTCCGGGGCTACCATCACTGCCATCGTGCTCAGCCTGCCGACCGCCGGGCCGCTGCTGCTGCGCTCGCTGCGCTCGCAGGACATGTACCTGGCGGCCAGCATCTTGATGATCCTGAGTGCCATGACCATCCTCGGCACCTTCGTCTCCGACCTGCTGCTCGCCTGGGTGGATCCGCGCATCCGCTTCGAGCGCAGCCGGACGGCATGAGAGGCGCGGCAACGGCGGCCGCCACCGCCGAGGCCAGGGAGGACCGCTACTACCTGGCGTCCCAGTGGCAGCTCGCGTGGCGCAAGTTCCGCGGCCACCGGCTCGCCATCGCAGGAGGCTGGGTCCTGGCGGCGTTCTATCTGCTGGCCGTGTTGGCCGATTTCATCGCCCCCTACGACGTGAATCTGCGCAGCAGCTTCATCTACATGCCGCCGCAGCGGGTGCGGGTGCTGGCCGACGGGCGGCTGCAGGCGCCGTTCGTGTATGCCACCACCAGCGCGGTCGACATGCATAGCTTCGCCCGCACCTACACCGAGGAGCTGAGCACCCGCTATCCGGTGCGCTTGCTGGCGCGCGGCTACGAGTACCGGCTGCTGGGTCTGATCCCGACGCGCATCCACCTGTTCGGAGTGGAGGAGCCGGCCACGCTGTTCCTGTTCGGCACCGACAACCTGGGGCGCGACTTCTTCTCGCGCGTCATGCTCGCGGCGCGGGTGTCGCTCTCGATCGGGCTGGTGGGGGTGGCGCTGAGCTTCGTGCTCGGCGTGCTGCTCGGCGGCGTCTCCGGCTACTACGGCGGTACGGTGGACCTGTTCGTCCAGCGCCTCATCGAGTTCCTGCTCTCCATCCCCAAGATTCCGCTGTGGATGGCGTTGGCCGCGGCGCTGCCGGTGGACTGGCCGGTGGTGAAGGTCTACTTGGGCATCACCATCATTCTCTCCGTGATCGGCTGGACCGGGCTGGCGCGCGTGGTGCGCGGCAAGCTGCTGCAACTGCGTGAGGAGGACTACAGCACCGCCGCCGTGGTGGCCGGCGCCGGGGATTGGCAGATCATCCTGCGCCACCTGCTTCCCGGATTCATGAGCTACCTGATCGTGACGCTGACCCTGGCGATCCCGCAGATGGTGCTGGCCGAGACCGCGCTGAGTTTCCTCGGCATCGGCCTGAAGCCGCCCGCCGTGAGCTGGGGGGTGCTGCTGCAGGACGCCCAGAATGTGCGCACGGTGGCCCTGTACCCGTGGCTGCTGCTGCCGGGGGTGTTCATCATCATCACCGTGATGGCGTTCAACTTCCTCGGCGACGGCGCCCGCGCCGCCGCCGACCCCTACCGCTGACCCGCTCCGAACACTTCTCGGTAGAGCGCTTCGATCCGGGCGTTCTCATCCGCGGTCAGCGCGGCGAATTCGTTGGTTCTGCCTTGGAGTGAGAGCTGCCCGCCGTTCTGGTGCAGGAAGCGGTACAAGAGGTCGGACAAACGATCAGGCATGTCGACGATCAGGTTCAGCCGAGTACGGAACTGATCGTATCGCTCCAGGAACGCGGCTTCTTGCGGCAGATCCTGTTCGATGGTCGTCTGCACGCATCCAAACAGGAATTCGGCGTGCGGGGTGGCATCGAAGAACCGGTAGAAGTCGGCCGTGTCGTTCAGCACCCTGACGTTGCCGTCCTCGGTCGGTTCCCAGTCCAGGGCGGGCAACAATCTCCTCGAGTAATCTTCGAGCGTCGTGCGGTAGTCGTCGATGCGCTCGAGGATCGCCGCGGACACCGGAAAGGTAACGCCGGGAGGGTTGAAGCCGCGCTCTGCCAGGACGTGGTGGATCAGGTAGCGGTGCACTCTGCCGTTGCCGTCCTCGAACGGGTGGATGTAGACGAACCCGAAAGCGACTACCGCGGCGGCCAGCACCGGGTCGATCTGCCGCGCTGCGCTGCGGTCGAAGGCAGTGAGCCCGTCGACGAGGGCGGGCAGGTCTTTCGGCTTCGCGCTTACGTGATCGGGGATCGGCTGTTGTGTGACACGATCGCGCTCGCCGACGAACCCGCCTTGGCGTCGCAATCCGAGCTGCACGAAGCGGGAATCGCCGATCACTATGCGCTGCAAGCGGCTCAGTTCGTCGACATCCAGAGAGTGCAGCCCGGCCTGCGCGATCGCGCGGCCCCAGCGCTGGAGGCGGTTCTGCGGCGGCCGCTCGCCTTCGATGGCAAAGCTCGCCCGAGAGTCCTTGAGCAGCAGAAATGCGGCCGCGCGCGCGAGCAGGTCGCGCGGTACCGACGCAGCGGCTTCTTGCGCACGGGACGGCAGGTCCAACGCGATGAAGCGGTCGAGGGCGCCGGTGCGCGACACCAGCGGGCAGAACTCCGGCGTACCCGGAAGGTTGTCTCTGACACGGTGCCGGGGAGAGGTAACGCCCGCAGCCGCGTACTGGCGTTTCGGGTCGACCACCGGTGGATAGGCGCCGCGGTCGGCGTCCGGCAGATCGAGCCGCCGGCCGCTGAGCCACTCGTAGAGAAACCAGATGCGCCGCGCGTAGGAGCCGGTGGGCGTATCCTTGACGATCGCCGCGACCGGCGCGGGACCGGTCGCGGCGAACAGGCGCTTGAGCACCGCCAGATCGAGTCCCTCATGCTTCAGGGCGAAGGTCAGGTGGCCTTGCAGGGTCGGCGGCGGTGCGTAGCGGGGTGAGTAGATCCGCCAGCCGCCTTCCGCCCGGAACCGATGTCGGTCACCGGTGCCGCTCAGGGTGCGAGGGAGCGGAAGGTGCAGATTGAAGGCGTCGATGAGCGCAGCATACCCCGCCGGGATGGCTGTTACGGGAAGGCGCTGTTCCCGAAAAACGGTAACGGAACGTGAAAAACGATGCTCAATAGTGGATTCCATTGAATGATTGAGTGCCGTGCTCTCAAGATTGAGTGAAAGATCATGAAAAACGGTAATTCGGTATGAATTATAC
>JAKZWC010000116.1:0-3072 GCA_047515735.1 Spirochaetales bacterium
AGCCGGTCCGAGGCATGCTCCGGGACCATGGCACAGCTTCGCGCAGGCGTCATCGGCTTGGGGACGCATCGGCAGCACCTTCGACGATGAGATTACCCGTGGCGGCACCTTCTTTCTGCACTACTGCCACGCTCCGGCCTACCACGAGTCGCCGCTGGTGGAACTGGTCGCCGGCGCGGACCCCAATCCTCAGCAGCGTACCTGGTTTGCGGAACGGTGGGGACTGAGCGAGAAGCAGGTCTACGCGGATTACCGCGAGATGCTGCAGCGCGAGAATCTGGATCTGGTCAGCATGTGCACCAGCGCCCGTCCGCGCGCCGGTATCATAGAGGACACGGCGCGCGCCGGGGTGCGCGGCATCTGGGCGGAAAAGCCGCTCTCCGTCAGCCTCGCGGAAGCGGACTCGCTGCTGCAGGTATGCCGGGAGCACGGCACCGCGGTGGCCGTCAACTGCCACCGGCGCTGGAACGCGTTGTTCAAGGAGATCAAGGCGATGCTCGACGCCGGTGACTTCGGCAGGCTGCGACAGATCACCGTGCACGGCACCTTCGGCCTGTCGAGCAACGGCAGCCACATGCTGGACACCATGAACTTCCTTGCCGGAAGCCACGTCGAGTGGGTGTTCGGCGAAATGGAGTCGGACGTCGCCGCCGCCGGCGACGACGAGCTGCAGGGCAACGGCTACCTGGCGTACGCCAACGGAGTGCGCGGCTTCATCCGCAGCATGCCCAGCGGCGCCGCGTTCACCTCGTTCGACATCATCGGCGACGAGGCGCGCGCCTATACCGGCGACGACGGCATGAGCTGGCGGCTGGTGCGCCGCGTCGAGGGCGACATCGAGCGCCCCAGCATGCGGCCGCTGTCCAATCGCTTCAAGGGCTCCCTGCCCGTGGAGTACCCGTTCCCGCTGCCCAACCGCCTCCAGGCCAGCGGTCTGGCCATCGTGGAGGATCTGGTGGGGTGCATCGCCAGCGGCGAGCCGCCGCAGTGCTCCGGCGAGGATGGTCGCGCGGCGCTCGAGATCGCGATCGCGATGCGGGAATCACATCGCCGCGACGGCCAGCGGGTGCGGCTGCCGCTCGCCGACCGCGAGCTGCGGCTGGCCTCCAGCGATACGTTTCAGGACCATACTCCCGCCCGCCTGCGCAAGAAGTAGGACAACAGGTCTACGCCGGCGGTGACAGGGACTGCAGCCCGGCGGCGGCCAGGATGGTCTCCTGGACCGCCAGCTCATGGGCGAAGCTGCGGTCCGCCGGCTGCTCGCCGCGGATCGTGGCCATGAACGCGCGCAGGCTCTCGACGTAGCGCGGCCGCTTCTCCACCGCCACCTCCTGCCAGCCGGCGGCAAAGCCGTCGCGGTCGGCATCGAGACACAGGCGCAGCGCGGGCGGCTCCAACGGCTCCAGAATGGCGCTGCCGCGGGTGCCGTATACCTCCAGGCGGCGCGACGGACTCGAGTCCACCTCGGCCGCCACCGACTCGACTACCGCCAACGCCGCCGGATACTCCAGTACCGCGACGGTGTTGTCGCGATACCACGGATACTCCGCGCTGTGCTGGCGCGCGAAGGGCGTCACCCGGTGCGGCCGTCCCAGCAGCGCCACCACGATGTCGATCACATGGCCGGCGAGAATGAACATGATGCCGCCGGCGCGCTCGCCGCGGGAGTCCCAGCGCACCCAGCCGTCGGCATTCGATGTCCGGGTCGAAATCCGCGCTCGTACCGAGACCAGGTCGCCCAGCTTGCCGGAGGCCGCCCAGTCGACGATGAACTGGAACCCCGCGTTGTAACGGAACATGTAGCCGAGTTGCAGATGCAGCTTGCGTGCCGCGGCCAGCTCCAGGATCGCGGCGAACGCTTCCAGGTCGTCGCCGGCGGGCTTGTCCAGCCACACGTGCTTGCCGTGCTCCAGGCAGGCACGGGCGAACGCCAGGTTTTCCGACACCCGCCCCTGTACGGCAATCGCCTCGATCGTGGAGTCCTCGAGCATCTCTTCCGGCGTGGCAAACCAGTGTACCCCGGCGTAGGTCGGGGTCCCGCCGAGGGCGTCACGCAGCCGCTCGGACGGCTCGCACACGCCCACCAGCTCGACCGCATCGCTCTCCCGCATCACCCGTGCTTTTCCCGCGGCATGGTCGTGGCCGATGCCGTACTGCGCCATTCGCATGTTTGTCATTAAAGCACGTGACGGCGGCGCGACCAAGCACCCGCATTTCGGCTAAGATGGCGCCCGACACCGCCCCACAATCGAGGAGGCCACCATGCCCAAGACCAGCGGTCAAGCACCCTTCGCGTTCTCACTCTGCGAGGACCTGTACACCCTGCCCGAGGCGGCACGCGCCTGCGAGGTGGACCTGCACGGCGGCTTCGCCGTCGATCCGAGTCCCGGGGGCCACATCTACTACGGAATGCCCGGCTGCGGGCTGATGGCCATCGCGCCCGACCTGAGCAGCCAGGAGATCATCGAGCTGCCCTCCGACCTGAAGCCGATCAGCTTCCACGGCACCACGCTGATAGAGTTCGACGGCAAGCGGCGGCTGGTGCTGCCCGCCAACAACGACGAAAAGGTGGTGGTGATCAGCCTGGACGGCAACCTGGACTATGTGCTGTCACGGCCGGAGTTCGACGAGTACCAGGACGCCGAGACGCCATACAAACCCACCGACACCGCCTTCGCCGACGGAACCCTCTACGTGGCCGACGGCTACGGCGCCAACTACATCTCCACGGTCGATCCGGGCCAGGGAAGGTGGCAAGGGATCTTCGCCGGCAAGACCGACGACCCGAAGGCCGAAGGACTGTTCGGCACCGCTCATGGCCTGGGGGCACATCCGGACGGCCATCATCTGTCAATCGCCGACCGACCGCATGCCCGCTTTCAGCACTTCAGTCACGGCGGCCACTTCCACTCCTCGCACGGCATTCCGGACGGCTCCAAGCCGTGCGGCATCGACTTCCTGCAGCGTGGTCATCACTGGTACGCCCTGGTGGGCAGCCTCGACGATCCCCAGGAGGGGAGGGCGGCGCCCATCTACATCCTGAACGCCCACACCTATGCCACGGTGTCCACC
>JAKZWC010000117.1:0-5895 GCA_047515735.1 Spirochaetales bacterium
GCGGTTTCTTCATCAGCCCGTACGAGAAGATCTACCTGTCCACCGCCCACACCGACGAGGACCTGGACCGTACCCTGGCTGCCATGGCCGAGGTCATGCCGCTGCTCGCGGACTGAGGACTACCCGACATCCAGGGCGTACCGGTCATCGAGCGAGTACCAGCCGCCCGCTTCCCGCCTTGCGGCCGGCTTGCGGCGCATAAAGTAACGTTACGACTCGGCATTCTCTGTCAGCGCTTCGGCGCGGCTACGCCGAGCGGTCAGTCACCGAGGAAGGTGACGGTGCGCGCGACCGCTGCGGCGGTATTCTGCTCCAGGGTACGGCCGGAGCGCCTGCGCGGTTTGAAACCGTGGTCGCCGTCGCCGATCCACTGCACCGTCACCGCCGGGGAGAGGCGGTACCCGGCTACTTCCTCACGGGTGCCGAAGGGGTCGCGCTCGCCCTGCAGGATCAACGTCGGCGTGCGCAACTCCGCCAGGTGCGCGGTGCGCAGCTTGTCGGGGCGGCCGGGGGGATGGAACGGGTAGGCGAAGCACACCAGGGCCGCTACCCCGCACTCGTCCGCCACCAGGCTGGCGATGCGGCCGCCCATCGAGCGGCCGCCGATCGCCAGGCCGGCCGCGCCGCCGCCGGTGTGGTCGGCGGCCACTTGCGCGATCGCCGCGCGCCAGGTCTCCTCCAGCACCGGCTGGCGGTCGGGGCCGCCGGCACGGCCGGTGGCCCGGCGGCGCTGCATGTAGGGGAATTCGAAGCGCACCACGCGCACGCCGGCCTGCGCCAGGGCGCCGGCCAGCAGCTCCATGGCGTCCGCGTCCATCGCCTGCCCCGCGCCGTGGGCCAGCACCAGCGTGTGGCGCGCAGCCGCCGGTCCCGTGATCAACAGCTCCATCGGTTTACCTCACCCATGGGCCGGCGCCAGGTCCCAGGCGTCCAGCCGCCGCACGGTCGCCGCACCGCCCCGCGCCAGCAGACGTACCTCGAGCGCGTCCGCCCGCGTCGGATAGATGCGCTGGGTGACGCACTGGCGGCCGTTGACAAATACCTCCAGCAGTGACCGGTCCAGGAACAGGCGCAGCCTGAGGGGCTCGCCCGCGGCCAGGGTGAATGGCGCCTCCTGGGCGGTGACCGTGCGTTCGCTCTCCGGCAGCGTGGCCAGCAGCGCCTGCCCGTTGCTGCTCGGCCGGTAGCGGTGATAGACGATCTCCCGGTCCAGCGACGAGCGGCTGAGGTCGATCCGGATCACCCCCGCACGAGCGTCGTACACCACCGGCGTCTGCTCGGTGCCGTCGGGCGCACAGCGCACCGCGACGCCCACCGCGGACGCCGTCCGCGGTTCGATCTCCAGTGCCAGCTCCATGGTATCTCCGGCGAGCCCGGCCACCACCGGCTCGGCCCCGTCCGCCACCGCGAGCTGCTGCCGGCACCGGTGGCGGTAGCGCAACTGCTCCACCTCCGGCGCCGGCTCGATGGTCAGGGTACCGTCGGTCGCCAGCCCCAGGATCCGCGGCAGCGTCATCACCCCCGACCAGCCCGCCGCGCGTTCCCGCTCCTGGCCCCGGATCTCGCGCACCCAGTCGAAGAAGATGCGCCGCCCGGAGCCATCGAGCAAGGTGCGCGCGCCGCCCAACTGTCCTCCTTCCCAGCTCATGCGGCCATGGATCTCGGGATGGAAGCGCTCGCCGCGCAGCTCACCGAGGTAGTACTGGGTGCCCTGCAGGTGGCTGCAGAACAGCAGCATGTGGCGCTCGCCGAGCGGGAAGAAGTCGGGCACCGCGCAATCCTCGTCCGGCTCGGTCCACTCGCGGCGCGACTCGTAGAAGCGGTCCACGAACTGCCAGCGGCGCAGATCCTGCGACTTGAACAGGAAGGCGGCGTCGCCCCCGCCCCGCGGCTGGCGCCGGTTGACCGCCGCGTAGTAGCTGTCGCCGGCCAGCCAGGCGCAGGGGTCGTGCACCTCGTAGCGGCCGAAGTCGGGGTCCCCCGCGCGCGGCTGCGGGATCACCGGGTTGGCGGGATGTCGGGTCCAGCGGAGCAGCAGATCGTCGTCGCTGGAGGCCAGGCAGATGCCGTCCGGGTTGCCGTAGTAGATGAAGGTCGGCACCCCGTCCTTGCTGAGCAGGGCGCCGCCGCTGAAGCAGCCGACGTGGTCCGGCCCGTGCGGATCCGGCACCAGCACCACCGGATGATGCACCCAATGCACCAGGTCGGCGCTGGAAGCGTGGCCCCACTGGATGCGGTGCCAGTACGCGCCGTGCGGGTTGAACTGGTAGAAGATGTGATAGCGGCCGCGCCAGAACAGGGTGCCGTTGAGGTCGTTCATCCACGCCGCCGGCGGCATGAAGTGGTAGCAGGGCCGCTGGCGGTCGCCGGCCAGGTGGGCCTGCAGCGCGGCGGCTTGCGCGATCTGCGCCTCGGTCTGAGCAATGGACTGCCGTGCCATTGGCTCAGAGCCCCCCGGCATGAGCGCTGTGGAAGGTGTCGGCGCCGCCGCGCAGGGTGGCGCCGTCGCGCGCGATGGCCACCGGGCTGGCGAACGGACTCAAGCCCTCGGTGGTATAGCGCGGGTCGATTGCGGCCGCGTGGTGGCGGCGGTCGCGCAGCTCGTCGATCACCTCGGCTGCGACGCGCCCGTCGATCGCGGTCAGCGGGGTGCTGCAGTCGAGCCGCGGCGCGTCGATCGCCTGCTGCGGGCCGAGCCCGAAGTCGAGCATCTTCACCACCAGGTTGGTGACGCAGTTGGTGATGCGGCGCCCGCCGGAAGCCCCCACCGCGAGGCGCGCGCCGCGCTCGTCGAGCACCAGCAGCGGCGACATGTTGTTGAGCGGCAGCTTGCGCGGCGCGATCGAGTTGACGTGGCCCGGCACCGGATCGAACCACATCATGCCGTTGTTGAGGACCACGCCGGTGCCGGCCGCCACCACGCCGGAGCCGAAGCCGGACATCAGCGTGTTGGTCAGCGAGACGGCGTTGCCGGCGCCGTCCATCACGCACAGGTGGGTGGTTCCGTCCTGGTAGGCGGGGGCGCTGCCGGGGGCGCGGCGCGGGGCGCGCCGGCCCTCCTCCTGCCACGGGTCGCCCGGCTTGAAGTGGCGCGGGGCCTTGCCGCCCACGGTCTCCCAGCGCCGCGCCGCGTAGGCCGGAGAGGTGAGGCCCCGCCAGGGCACCTCGGCGCTCTCCGGATCCGCCAGGAAGGCGAACCGGTCGGCGTAGGCCAGCCGCGCCGCGCAGATGTAGCGGTGCAACGCCTCGGCGGTATTGTGACCGCAGGCGGCGAGGTCGGTGCCGTCCAGCAGTTGCAGGGTCATGGCGCTGGTGATGCCGCCGCTGGCGAAGGGCGCCACCCGCACCCGCAGGTTGCGGTAACGCACCTCCAGCGGCGCGCCGTCCGAGGCATCTCCGACCTGCCAGTGGAACGGGCGGTAGCGTTCCAGGTCGGCGTGGCTCAGCATGCCGCCGGCCCCCTGCACCGCATCCACCAGGCGGTTGGCAACGCCGCCCCGGTAGAAGCCGTCCGCACCCTCGGTACCGATCGTCTCCAGGGTGTCGGCCAGCTCGGGCTGGCGGATCTTGGCCGGCTCGGCCCGCACCGGCTCGCCGCGGCGGAAGCCGGGACCGGGGATCTCAATACCGACCGGCAGCTCGCCGGCGGGCAGGAACACGCGCCGCAGCTCCGGATAGCGAGTCAGCTTGCCGATCTGCGGCGCAAACGCCATCAGGTCGTGGAACTCGGGCGCGAACCCGCCGCGTGCCAGCTCCACGGCAGGCGCGATCACCTCGTCCAGCGGCAATCGTCCCAGGGCGCGGTGCGCGGCGGTGAGCCCCGCTACCGCACCGGGCACCGCGATGGAACGCGGCCCCTCCAGGTTGGCGGCGTCCTCCACCCCCGGCCAGCCGAAGGCGCCGACCGCGGGAGCGCCGGTGAGGCGGTACAGGTCCGGGGTCACGTCCAGCGGCGCGCGCATCGGGAAGCCGAACACGCCGCCGCGCTCCCCAACCTGGTACACCAGGTAGCCGCCGCCGCCGATGCCGCTCGATGCCGGCTCGACCACCCCCACGGCAAAGGCCGCCGCCACCGCGGCGTCGATCACGTTGCCGCCGCCGCGCAACATCTCCAGGGCGGCGGCACTGGCCAGCCGGTGCTTGGTGGACACCATGCCGCGCTCGCCGAGCGCCTCCTGCTTGCTGCTGGAAAATACGCTATGGCTCACGGTGTCACTCCGCGGCGCCGGCGACGGGTGCCAGCGCCGATTCGAACTGGCCGGTGGCTAGCAGCACCAGCGTGCAGGCTTCCAGCCAGGGGATGCCGTGTCGGTCCAGGGCGCCCTCCAACTCCGCCGACTCGGTGCCCGGGTTGAGGATCACGCGCCGCGGGCGGGCCGCGACGATGTCGTCGATGAGCGGGCCGATGTGGCGCGGACCGGCGTATACAGTGAGGGTGTCTACCGTACCGGCGACCTCAGCCAGGCTGGAAGCTGCCGTCAGCCCCTCCACCTCGTCGTGCGCCGGGTTGACCGGCACCACGCGGTAGCCGTGCTGCTTGAGCGCACGTACCGCCCGGTTGGAGTAGCGCTCCGGCTTGCGACTGGCGCCGAGCACGGCGACCTGATGACTCTTCGATGCCATAACTGGAGCCCAGTGTACGACGCCAGTCCGGCCGTTGCCATGCCGTCAGGACGGACTCTACGTATTCTGCTTGCCGATTGTGGGAATGTAGACTCAGTAAATGATTCTCGCCAATTGATGGTTGCGGACTTGGTGTTCCACCACAAGAGACGAGACGCCGAATTCACTGGCAAGTTCGTCGATGTCGTCGGCATCTACCACCTGACGGCCGTTCAGCCGCTGTTGCAAACCTATCGCTGGTGCCAGGAATTCGGCGGCGAAGGCACGATTCCGCTGTTGCCGCTCAGAGTGAGCCTTAGTGAGCAACGTATCGGTGCTCGGTGAGGTCAGCACTTCAGCCAGGGCGCGACATATGTGGAACTGTGCACCCGGCTCGCTCAGACGGCGGAATCCCAGAGCGGGTTGTTGTTCATTAGTTCGCGTGATCACACCATCAATCATCGCGGCTTGTTGCAATCTCTTGATGGGAGTTCTGATCTTGAGCAACCCCGAGCCTTCGCCAATACACTCGGCCAAGTCCTTGAGTGTGGGGATTGGTGTACCATCCAATTCGAGATTGCGACGCAACGTCTGTGCCCATCGGTACCCGGCTTCCCACGGATAACCGCCCATTGCAGGTTCCAGCGGGACGTCCGTATGCTCACGCTGGAACCGTTCCAGAAAAAGTCCATGCGACTTGGAATCGGAAATCGCATCGGTGATGGCCGTGCAACCCTCCTGTAAGGAGTTCGGATCAAGGGCTGACATCGCTTCGTTGAAAACCGCGCCCTGCACCTGCTCGGCGAGCTTCATCACCAAGGCTTGGCGGGACTCTTCTACCGCGTATGGATCCCAACCGAGCCGCGCTACGGCCGAACAGAACGCAAACTCATCGCTGTCGGCCGATTGAATTGCAGACCACTCTTCCTGGAGCAGGGTCCCGTCAATGCGTAACTCATCGAGCCTACGAACCACTTGATCGATGAGGTCGGCGCACGAAGCGCGAAACTGTTCACTTTCGACCCGCGTCTCTCCTTCCGCAAGAAACTCGATCCTGCTCCATGGAGATCGTTCACGCTTCCATGCCAGATGTGTCCAACTACCCGAGGGAAGCACGGTGAGATTGGGAAACGCATACCCCTCTCGACCAGCGACGAACGTGTGCCGGCGGAGAAACTGGGGATCTTCTTCCTTGAGCGGGTTGGTGCTCTCGTGGTGCAGGAACCACCAATTGGTCGTCAACCATTCGGCGAACGGATAGAGCGGCACAAAGACATGCTCACGTGTCGTCTG
>JAKZWC010000118.1:0-7408 GCA_047515735.1 Spirochaetales bacterium
CTCCAAGGTCGCATCGCCACGTTGCAGGACGAGCTGCTGCGCAAGCAGGCCGACTTCGAGAACTTCCGCAAACGCATCAACCGCGACAAGGAGGAGGCGATCAAGTTCGCCAATTCCGGTCTGCTTCTCGATCTCACCGCGATACTGGATGACTTCGAACGAGCCATCTCGGCGGCCGCGCGGAGTGAGGACTTCGCCACCTTGCACAGTGGCATCGAGCTGATCGAGAAGCAGCTCTTGAACACCTTGCAGCGAAAGTGGGGGCTGACCCGTTTCGATTCCGCCGGCCAGCCGTTCGATCCCGAGCGCCACGAAGCACTGGCCACCGAACCATCAGGCGAGCACACCGAGACGACCGTGATCGAGGACTACCAGAAGGGGTACACGCTGCATGGCCGCGTGATTCGCGCAGCCCGGGTGCGCGTCGCCACTCCGCTGGAGCGTGCCGCCAGCGACAACGGGTCCGCCTCCGCCGGTACAGAGACCAGCCTGGAGGAAGGAGCATAGCAGGTATGGGCAAAATTATCGGCATCGATCTCGGTACGACCAACTCCTGCGTTGCCGTCATGGAGGGTAGTGAACCGGTGGTGGTACAGAACTCGGAAGGTCAACGCACCACTCCTTCCATCGTTGCATTTGCGGACAAGGGTCGGCTGGTAGGGCAACCGGCGAAGAACCAGATGGTGACCAACCCGGAGAACACCATCTATTCGATCAAGCGCTTCGTGGGCCGGCGTTTCACGGAGGTGCCGGAGGAGATCAAGATGGTCCCCTACGAGGTGCTCGACTCAGGCAACGACGTGCGAGTCGTGGCCCAGGGTAAGAAATTCTCCCCGCCGGAGGTGTCGGCCGCGGTGCTGCAGAAGATGAAGGAAACCGCGGAACGCTATTTGGGCGAGACGGTCACTGAGGCGGTAATCACGGTGCCCGCCTATTTCAACGATTCACAGCGGCAAGCTACCAAGGATGCCGGCCGAATCGCCGGCCTGGAGGTCAAACGCATCGTCAACGAGCCTACCGCGGCGGCACTGGCTTACGGCCTGAACAAGGAGGGCAAGGAAGAGCGCATCGCCGTGTACGACCTGGGCGGGGGCACGTTCGACATTTCCATCCTCGAACTCGGCGATGGCGTGTTCGAGGTGAAGTCCACCAACGGCGACACCCACCTTGGCGGCGACAACTTCGATCAGCGCATCATCGACTGGCTCAGCGGCAAGTTCAAGAGCGAATACGGAATCGACCTGAGCAATGACCGGATGGCGTTACAACGCCTGAAAGAGGCCGCCGAGAAGGCCAAGATCGAACTTTCCGGGACGGAGTCTACCGAGATCAACCTGCCGTTCATTACCGCCGACCAGTCCGGCCCCAAGCACTTGCAGTATACCCTGGCCCGATCGACGTTCGAGCAGATGATCGGAGATTTGATCGAGGCCACCGAGCAGCCGTGCCGGAGCGCAATCCGGGACTCGGGAGTGGATGCCGCGGCGATTGATCAGGTGATCCTGGTGGGCGGCTCGACGCGCATTCCTGCAGTGCAGAAACTGGTGCAGGAGGTATTCGGCAAGGAGCCCAATCGCGGCGTCAATCCCGACGAGGTAGTTGCGATAGGAGCCGCGATTCAGGGCGGCATTCTCGGCGGGGAAGTGAAGGACGTGCTGCTCCTCGACGTGACCCCGCTATCGCTCGGCATAGAGACCCTGGGCGGGGTCGCCACCAAGCTGATCGAGCGCAACACCACGATTCCCACACGCAAGAGCCAGATTTTCTCCACCGCGGCGGACCACCAGACTGCGGTATCGATCCACGTGCTGCAGGGCGAACGCGAGATGGCGGTCCAGAATCGCACGCTCGGTCACTTCGACCTGGTGGGGCTTCCGCCGGCACCTCGGGGGGTTCCCCAGATTGAAGTGGCGTTCGACATTGACGCGAATGGAATCGTGCACGTGTCGGCCAAGGATCTGGGTACCGGAAAGGAACAGAAAGTCCGCATCGAGTCCTCCTCCGGTCTGTCGGAGCAGGAAATCGACAAGATGGTGAAGGAGGCCGAGCTTCACTCCGACGAAGACAAGCTGGCGCGAGAACGGGCGGAAGCGCGCAACGAAGCGGATACGCTGGTCTATACCACCGGGAAATCGTTGTCGGATTTCGGTGACAAGCTGACCGCCGAGGAGCGCGCCAAGGTGGAGTCGGCACTGTCCGAGGTAAAGAGCTACCTGGAGGCCAACGAGGCGGACGCACTCAACACCGAGGAACTCAAGACGAAGACCGAGGCGTTGCGCCAGGCGGCCTACAAGTTGGCCGAAGAAATGTACAAGAACGCACAGGCCAATGCCGCCGACAGCGGTGCGGGGGCAGACGCTGAGTCCGAGCCACGCGCCGACGCCAACGGGAGCGGTGATGAAGCCCGCAGCGCGAATGGCGCCGCCACTGCCAGAACCGCGGGTTCCCGGGCGGAAAAGGTGGAAGATGTCGACTACGAAGTAGTGGACGACGACGACAAGAAGTAGCCGGACATTCTTCCGGCAGGATCGTAAGCGGTTGGCCAAGCGAGATTACTACGAAGTACTTGGGGTCGACAAGAGCGCTGCCCTCGATGACGTAAAGAAGGCGTACCGCAAGCTTGCGATCCGCTTTCACCCCGACAAGAATCCCGGCGATCAGGCCGCCGAGGAGAAATTCAAAGAGGCGACCGAAGCCTACGACGTGCTCTCCGACACCCGTAAGCGGCAGGCCTACGACCAGTTCGGGTTCGTTGGCGTGGACGGCGTGCGCGGCGGGGGAGCGCAGGACTTTTCCCATGTGTTCCGCGATTTCGAGGACATCTTCGGCGACTTCGGAGGCATCTTCGACTCGTTGTTCGGCGGTGGCCGGCGGCGTTCGCCGGGAGCACGCCAAGGCGCCATGCGTGGCGACGATTTGCGCTACGACCTGGAGGTGCCGTTCTCCGATGCCGTGTTCGGCAGCGATACGGAGATCTCTTTCGCGCGTCACGAGGCATGCGATCCGTGTCACGGTACCGGTGTGGCAGGGGGGGCACGTCGCACGATCTGTCCGAGCTGTGGAGGTAGCGGTCAGGTGCGGCGCAGCTCGGGGTTCTTCTCGATCGCGTCTACCTGCCCGCAATGTGAAGGTGCCGGCGACGTCGTCGAGCATCCGTGCCAGCATTGTCGTGGCAGCGGCCGCCAGCGCCGCAACCGGCGCATCAAGATCACCATTCCGGCCGGCATCGAGCCTGGCAAGCGGATCCAGATTCCCGGTGAGGGCGATGGTGCTGCCGGCAGTCGGCCGCCCGGCGACCTGTACGTCTACATCCACATCCAGCCGCACGAGTTCTTCGAGCGCCATGGCAACGACCTGTACTGCGTAATCCGGGTGGGTATAGTCCAGGCTGCGCTGGGGGCGGAGGTCGTGGTTCCCACCCTGGATCGACGGCGCGTCAAGGTCAGGATTCCGGCCGGCACTCAGAATGGCAAGATGCTGCGGTTGCGTAACGAGGGCGTCCCGTACCGGGGCGAGCGTCATCGCCGGGGCTATCTCTACATTCGGGTACTGGTCAAGGTTCCGGAGAAGATGCCGGCGAGGGCCCGCGGTCTCCTGGAGGAATTCGCCCGGATCGTGGAAGACGACAGTACGCCGCAACCCGTTCCCCTGGCCGAACTCGAGTAGCCTGAATGCCCCGCGCCGCGGCTCTTGCAGCCGGCGCAGCCGTGGCCGCGTTGCTCTGCGCCCAGATCCTGGTAGCGGCGCTGCGGACGCCCGCCGCGCCGCGTCGCGCCGAGGCGGTCTGGTTCGTCATCTTCCTTGGGGCCATGCTGTGTGTCGCGCTTACGCCAGCCAGCGGCCCGGCAGGTCTGCTCGCCACGAGTCTGTTGCTGTGGGTTGCGGGCGCTTACCTCAGCGCGCGCGACGGCGAACGTGTGCCGTCCAGTTGGCACGCGTTCGCGGCGGCGGCGAACGGCGTGGTGCTGGTGTGCCTGGCGATCGGTTGGTGGGGGACGTTCCGCTGGCTGGCTCCAATGGCGTGCACTGCGGCGCTCGTGATCTACCCTTGGCGGCGCCTGTGCGGCCGGCGCCATCTGCGCAAGGGGATCGCCGACTGGTATCTCTGCGGCACCGGCCTGCTGCCGGTAGCGGGGTCGATGGCCGACCAGTTGGCGCAGCTCCTGGGCGGTCCGGCGCTCTCCCTCGCGGTGGCCGGCGTCGGCCTGCTGGCGCTAGGATCCGGCTACTTCCTGACCCAGTTGGACTACCTGCGCGGGGCACCCGGCGGCGGTGTCGCCGGTTACATGCGCCGCCTGCAGCGGCTGCGCCGCCGGCTGGAGGCCGCTGAAGAGAACCTGTTGCTGCAGAAACGCCTCGAGACGGTGGGTTACCTCACGGCCGGCGTAGCCCACGAGTTCAGGAACATGCTGTCCCATATCAAGACCACGGCGGAGTGGGGGCTGGAGGCCGTAGCCCCGTCGGACGCGACGCGTGCCCTGTGCCTCATTCGCGGTCACGTGGGTGCGGAGGTCGCGGGGATCAATGAGATGCTTGCCACCGTATTGCGCGGCGGTCCGGAGTCGCGCACCGAGGTGCCGGTTCGTGAGCAGCTCACGCAGATGCTGGGGATGGTGACTGCCTCGTTTCAGGCCGAGCAGGTGACCGTGGATCTGCGGGTGCCGCCGGCCTTCACAGTGGTCGCCCGCAAGCGGGAGTTGCTGTTGGCGCTGCTGAATCTGATCCAGAACGGGGCGCAGATCACCGCTGAACGGCTCCCCGGCGGCGGCACGGTGACGGTGGCCGGACGCATCACCCCCACGCAGTGCATACTGGAGGTGACCGACGCGGCCGGGGGCGTGGCCCCCGAGGCTGCGGCGCGCCTGTTCGAATGGGGGTACACGACGGGTTCCGGCACCGGTCTGGGATTGCACCTCGCGCGCCGTCTGGTGGAGCGCAACGGGGGTACCTTGACCTACCACGCGCTTCCCGGAGGGAGCTGCTTTCGCATCGTATTGCCGCGGGAGGCGGCGTGAAGCCGGAGCGCCGTGGCTGAGGCAGGCGGCGGGCAGGGCGAGCTGTTCGGCGAGGCCGTCAGACCGCGCGCGGGTGGGACCGCCCACCAGGAGTTGTTTGACGACCTGGGGCGCAGCCGCGGCTACTACTCGGCGGACAACCGGCTCAACGACCTTACTGGCCGGGAGTGGCTGTATTGGACCCGGTCGGTGATCAACCGGCCCTACCCGGCGAACTGCCAGCATGCCCTGCGCCGCACCCACGGCGGGCAGAAGCCTCCCGATCTGTGTGCCGACCTGATTCGCGTGTTCAGCAAGCGCGGACAGCGAGTGCTGGACCCGTTCATGGGCGTGGGAGGCGTGTTGTTGGGGGCGGCGCAGGCGGAGCGGGTCGCGGTCGGCGTGGAGATCAACCCGCGTTGGATCGAGATCTACCGAGAGGTGTGCCGCCGCGAAGGGATCCCGGAGCTGGCGACCCGGGTGGGTGACGCCGGCACCGTGCTGGAGCAGGTCGCCGGGCCCTTCGACCTGGTGTTCACGGACGTCCCGTACTGGAACATGGATGTCGCGCGGCGTTCCAAGGGCAGCTACAAGCGGGTAGGGGAGCGCGCGCGGCCGGCGCCCTCCACTCGTCTGGGCGAGTTCGGCAGTGCCTCCGGCTATCCCGACAAGGCGACTTGGCTGGCGGCCATGGAGCGGGTGTTCCGCCTCGCCGTGGACCGCCTCAAGAGCGGTGGCTATCTGCTATCGTTCATCGGCGACATGTATGCTGCGGGCGCCTACCATGCCCTGTCGGCCGAGCTGGCGGGGGTGCTCAGCAGCATCGAGCCGTTGTCGTGGCAGGCCAATCTGATCTGGTACGACGTGTCCAAGAAGCTCCACATCTACGGCTACCGCTATCGCTACATCCCCTCGCTCGTACACCAGAATGTGCTGGTGTTCCGCAAGCAGCAACCAGCCGCGGCGGCGGCGCGCTCGTAGCGGACGCTGCGGGTGGTGCTGTACGGCGTTCATCCGGTGGCGGAGCTGCTGCACCGGCTAACCACCGGGAAACGCAGCGCGCAGCCGGAACTGATACTCCTGCTGGCTCGCGACAACGCCGCCCTGCGCCGGCTGAGGGAACAGGCGCAGGCGCTCGGCATCCCGGTGCGGGCGGTTACCGTCGCGGAGCTGTCCGCGCATTGCGGGAGCCAGGCCCACCGTGGGGTGGCATTGATTACCGCACCGGCCGGCGCACGGCGGGCTGCGGATCGGGTTGCGGCGGGGGCCCGCCCGCGCGACCGGAGCCGCGGCTCGTCCCGTGGTGACAAGGTAGGACGCGGCGGCAACGCTGGGCCGGCCGCGGCATCCGGGCGGCCCGGCGCGGAGGGCGCGGGCAGCGGCCGCGATGCGTTGCGCGATCATCTGCCAGCGCTGGCGCAGCGCCCGGTTGCGCTGGTGATGGTGGCGGACGGCGTCACCGATCCCGCGAACCTGGGCAGCATTACCCGCAGCGCCGATCAGTTCGCCGCCGACCTGGTGCTGATTCCGCGGCGCCGCGCGGCACGTGTCACCGACACCGTAATGCGAATGTCCGCCGGAGCGGCGGCGCACGTTACCACCGTTGCCGTGGCGAACGTCGCCGCCGCGCTGGAGCAACTCAAGGCCGCCGGATGTTGGATCTACGGTGCCGACTTGAAGGGCGAGCCGTTGGACCAGGTGCGTTTTCCCGCGCGCGTGGCACTGGTGGTGGGCGCCGAGGGAGGCGGCCTGCACCCGCTGGTGCGCAGCCGCTGCGATCACCTGGTGCGGATACCTACCGCCGGCCGGGTGGATTCTCTCAACGTGGGTGTCGCGGCCGGCATCCTGATGTACGAGGTGCGCCGCCAACAACGTGCCGCCGATGCACCAACACGAGGCTGATGCGCCGTCAGGCCGGCGCGGGGGTAAGGAAGCGAGTGCCGATGTCAGTGCGCCACCAGGCACCGGGGAAGCGCACCTGCCGCACCAGCTCGTAGGCGTTGGCGTGGGCGGTGGCCAGATCGGCGCCCAGGCCGGTCACGGCGAAGCTGCGCCCGCCACCGGTACGCAAGGTACCGCCGTCGCGTGACGTGGTGGCGTGAAACACGATGCCGCGGGAATCGGTAGCCGGCGGCAGGGACTCTACTGCCAGGCCCTTCTCGTAGTTTTCCGGGTAGCCCTGCGCCGCTACCACCACGGTCAACGCGCTGCGGTTGCTGCAGGTCACCTCGACTTGCGACAGAGTGCCGGTGGCCAACGCCTCCATCAACTCCCCCGCGTCGGAGGTGAGGAGAGGCATTAGCACCTGGGTCTCGGGATCACCCAGCCGAACGTTGAACTCCAGCACCCGCGGACCGTCGCTGGTGATCATCAGGCCGATGTACAGCACCCCATGATACAGCAGGCCATCCTGC
>JAKZWC010000119.1:0-2815 GCA_047515735.1 Spirochaetales bacterium
TCAGCCGGTGGCGCAGCGGACCGGGCCGGACCGCGTCGCGGAACATGGCGCGGGCCTCGTGCAGTGTCAGAGTTACCGGGTTGTAGCTGTCTATGTTCTTGGTGAGGCCGTACACCGGTGCGTCGCTCTCCGGCTCGTAGGTGCCGAACAGGTGGTCCCAAAAGATGAACATGGCGCCGTAGTTGCGGTCCAGGTACTGCGGATTGGAGCCGTGGTGGACACGGTGATTGGACGGCGTATTGAAGATCCTGTCGAGGCTGCCCAGCTTGCCCACCAACTCCGTATGGACCCAGAGCTGGTACAGCGTGGTGATCGAGTTGATTGCCAGAATCGCTTCCGGCCGGAAACCCAGTAGCGCCAGCGGCAGCATGAACAGGAAGTGGAGCGGCAGAATGAACAGGTTGAGCCGTATCGCCACCGAGAAGTTGTACTTCTGCGACGAGTGGTGGGTGACGTGGAACGCCCACATGAAGCGGCTGCGGTGACCCAGGCGGTGGAACACGTAGTAGATGAAGTCGTTGACCAGTACCAGCAGCACCCAGCTGTACCAGGCGAGCCCCATGTCTACGGGCGCATACCGGTGCAGAACGGCGAACAACAGCAGGAACAGGGCCTTCATGGCGGCGGCCATGAGCAGGTCACCGAGCGCCAGCGCGAAGTTCGCCACGGTGTCCCTGAATTCGTAGGAGCGCAGATTGTGCGCCCAGTTTACGGTGGTTTCGATGCCGATCAGGAGGAAGAAGCCGATCGCGATGGCAACTTCTAAGTGCACGCTGCGAGACTCCTAACGGCAAAGCCGCCATGAGGGCGGAACGAGTCTGGGCGAGCCACGGTCGTCACGCGCAGTCAGGGTAGCGGACCCCGGCGGCCCTATCAAGACGTCGTGCCGGCTCGTCGTATGGTGTGCTCGACGCTACGCAGGAAGTGGCGGTGGAGGCGCCGGTCGGGAGTCAGCTCGGGATGGAACGCCGTGGCCAGGTACGGACCATGCTGCACCGCCACGGCGCGTCCGTCCGGCAGCCGTGCCAGAACGGTTGCGGCCTGACCGACCTCCACCACCACCGGCGCGCGGATGAAGATGGCGTGCAGCGGCTCCTCGCCGATGGCGGCCACCATCAGGTCGGTCTCGAAGCTGTCCGCTTGACGGCCGAACGCGTTGCGGCTCACCACCATGTCGATTACGCCCAGGGGCTGCGGCCGGTCGTCGGTCAGCCGTCGTGCCAGCAGCACCATGCCCGCGCAGGTTCCCCACGCCGGCATGCCGGCGGCCAGCCGTGCCAGCAGCGGCTGCCGCAGTCGGTACCGGTCGAGGAGCAACGCCATGGTGGTGCTCTCGCCGCCGGGGATGATCAGACCGTCGACCTGTTGCAGATGGTCCGGCAGGCGAACGGGCAGCGAGTTCGTTTCCAGGGCGTCCAGCGCGGCCCGGTGTTCCGCGACGTCACCCTGTAGCGCCAGGATCCCGATCAGCACGCAGAAGCCGGGAACGTTTGCGGGCAGCCGCCCACTCGATTACCGGCCGCGCGCGAAGAACCGGGGCGAATCAACATCGTTGCGCACCGTGGCCGGGAGGTGAGGCTACCAGCCGCGTACTGCAAGCTGCTCGGTAGCAGGGATTTCGTGTACGTCAAGCCCGGGCATGGCGGCTCCGAGACCCCGTGACACGTCGGCCACGATGGCCGGGTCCTGGTAGTGGGTGGTGGCCTTGACGATGGCGTCGGCCATACGCTCCGGGTGCTCCGACTTGAAGATGCCGGAACCCACGAACACCCCGTCTACACCCAGTTGCATCAGCAGCGCCGCGTCCGCCGGCGTTGCGATGCCGCCGGCCGCGAAATTCACCACCGGCAGCCGGCCGTCGCGCTGAATCTGCTGCAGCAACTCGAGTGGCGCCCCGAGCTGCTTGGCGGTGGTTCCCAGCTCGTCGTTGCCGAGGGTGGCGATGCGGCGGATCTCACCGAGCACGGCGCGCGCGTGGCGCACCGCTTCCACCACGTTGCCGGTCCCCGCCTCGCCCTTGGTACGGATCATGGCCGCGCCCTCGGCGATGCGCCGCAGCGCCTCTCCCAGGTCCCGGCAGCCGCATACGAACGGCACCGTAAAGTCGTGCTTCCAGACGTGGTTGGCCTCGTCGGCCGGGGTCAGCACTTCCGATTCGTCGAGGTAGTCGATGCCGAGCGCCTGCAGTACCTGCGCCTCGACGAAGTGCCCGATGCGACACTTGGCCATCACCGGAATGGTTACCGCCTCCTGGATCTCGGTGATCTTGGTGGGATCCGCCATGCGTGCGACCCCGCCGGCGGCGCGGATCTCCGCGGGTACCCGCTCCAGCGCCATCACCGCACAGGCACCGGCGTCCTCCGCGATCTTGGCCTGGTCCGCAGTAACCACGTCCATGATGACGCCACCCTTGAGCATCTGCGCCAGCCCCGCCTTGACGGTCCAGGTGCCGGTCTTCTTGTCGCCGTTTACCACGTTGTATTCTCCTGCCGTGCACCCGCCCCCGCGTCGCGTGCGCCGACGGGCGGGCATGTACCCCGGTCATGCGGCCCGCGCTCGGGCGCGGCCCCGCACCTGCTCCAAATATAGGTCGCTACTCGGCGCAGTGACAACGCGCCCGCCGCGGGGCCAACCCACCTCGGGTCGCCCCGCGGCCAGGCTGTGACGGCCGGCCAGCAATTCTCGGTGAATGAGAGTGGAATAGACGCAAAATATGGGATTTCCGAGAGGGCGCACGAAGGCCTGCCTTGTAAGTCATTGCAGTACAATAAGTTACAGGACTAGACTTTTCTCACCAACCTAGCCATCTTATCTC
>JAKZWC010000120.1:0-11876 GCA_047515735.1 Spirochaetales bacterium
TTCCAGTAATCCTACCAACAACAACGCCATGCCCAACCCGCCGTACCTGACACCCAACCGCACCGCGATCGTTCTGCTGCTACCCTCCATCAACACGTCAACCAACCGTCCCAGGGTCGGTGCTGCAAGCAACTGCAGGCCGGCAACTACGGCGACCAGCAGAACGATGACAACAAAAAGTGTTCTGTCCCGGGACGCATAGCGCCACAAGAACCGGAGTCCCGAATGGAGCTCACGCGTCGTCCGCAACGCCCAGTACTCCCGGAAAATCTGCGTCCTTTATCCAACACCTGCCCAAGATCAACGACAACGGATGCGAGCGAGACAATATTCTTATGCCGCCAGTATGGTCAACACGTTCTGCATCTATCTGAACACTTTGGGAAGCATGATTCGGAAATATTTTAGGTACGTATTGAAACCTAATCGTGCGGCATAATGTGGCGCATAACCCACGTTAATGAATGACCGGGCGCTTACCTTCTTTGATCCCGGCGAGACTTCGAGCAGTTCACGCTTGGACGGGCCTGCGGGTGTCGAGGCCGACTCGACCGCCGTCGATGCAGAGCGTCGTGCCGGTCACGAACGAGGCGTCCTCGCTGGCCAGGAACGCGATGCCCGCGGCGACTTCGTGCGGCCGCGCCAGACGCCGCATGAGGCAGGAGTCCGGCTGCAATTCCTCCAGCTCGCGCTTGCGTGCGGCGGGATCCGGGGCGTGCGCGAAGTGGAACTCGGTGACGGCGTATCCGGGCGCCACGTCGTTGACTCGAATGCCGTAGTCGACCAGTTCACAGGCCATCGACTTGGTGGCCTGAACCACGCCCGCCTTGCTCGCATCGTAGACCAGTGCGCCGCGCCGGCCACAATGACCGCCGTCCGAGGAGATATTGACGATCGCTCCACCGTCGACCTTCAGCAGCGGGAGCAGCGCCTGTGCCACCAGCACGGTGGCACGCAGATTGACGTTCATTACCGCGTCCCACGTCGGCAGGAAGTCGCCTTCGAGCCGGCCCTGACCGCCTCCACTGATCCCCGCGCTGTTGACCAGGACGTGCAGACGATCGACACGGGAAGCAACCTCACGTGCCATGTCCTCCACGGCAGCCGTGTCCGCTACGTCGCACTCGATGGCGAACCCGCGGCCACCGTTCGCTCGGACCTTCTCGACCTCGGCGGTGGCCGCTGCGCCGTCACGGTCGACGATGATGACCTGCTCCAGTCCTTCGTCTACCAGTCGCTGCACCGTCGCTCGTCCGAAGCCGTTGGCTCCGCCGGTGACCAGGGCCAGCTTTCCCTCGAATCGTCTGCCCTTGGACGCCACGCTGAATACTCCTTCGCTACAACTCGGTTACAGGTCTTCCGTGAGCTCGGCCAGGGTCGTCCACAGGTAGGCCGCGAGGCTGTAGTCGACCCACAGACGATAGCTTCGCGGCTCCCCTTCCCCGCGCGGCAGCACCGCACACGAGACTCCGGCGATCCTGGTGTAGAGGATGGTCTCGACCGGCTCTTCCGCCAGGTTCACGGCGCAGCTCCGGGACAATACCCGTGGCGCGCGCGGCCCGCTCAGTTCCAGGGTCACCGACTGCTGCGGGATGTCGTAGACCCCTGCGGGGGACTCGGCCAGCGCCGCCTGCCAGCGCTCCCACAGCGCATCCTGCGGGGTGCACTCCAGGACCAGCTCGCCCTCCCCCGCCCGCGCGAGGACGCCGGCTGCGCCGACCGGCAGCACCGCGTAGCGCGTTGCCGGCAGGGGGAGGTCATGGCGCTGCGTCCAGGCCGCGACGCCGGGCCCCTTCACCCCGCGCTTGACCAACTCGTCGGGATGGCTCAGCAGCTCCCGAACCGGGGCCGGTGCGGCGGCGACCAGGGCACGCAACGGACTGGTGCGCGAGTCGTTCATAGTCGCTGCCGCTCGCCGGCGGGGTCGTAGAACGGCAGCTCGGCCACCTCGGCCGTGCTCATCGTGCCGTCGTCGAGCCGTACCGCCACCTGCGTGCCGGCAGCGGCCAGCGCCGGCTCGACGAATGCCATGCCGAGCGGATAGCCCTGGGTCGACAGCGGGGCGATGCTGGTGATGCGGCCGGCGATACGGCCGTCATGGATGATCAGGTTGCACTCCTCCGGCAACGGCCCCTGGTGGCCGTCCGGCCAGCGCACCCCGACCAGGGTGCGGAGCGCGGGGCGGGCGGCGTGGATCGGCAGGCTGCGCTGGCCGACGAAGAACCGCTTGCCCTTGCCGATCGCCCATTCCAGCCCCACCTCCGAGGGGTGGGTCAGCGCGTCGGTGTCGTGGCCTACGATCAGGTGCCCCTTTTCCAGGCGCAGCAGGCGCTGCGCCTCCAGCCCGAAGGGGCGGACCTCCCAGCGTGCGCCCGCCTCGAACAGGGTGCGCCACACGTGCTCGCCGTGCCACGCCGGCACGTGCACTTCGAAGCCCAGCTCCCCCACGAACCCCACCCGCAGCACCAGCGCCGGTACCCCGCACACCGTTCCCTCGGCCACCGCCAGATAGGAGAACGCCTCAGCGCTCAGGTCGAGATCCGCCAGCGGCTGCAGCGCTTCACGGCTGTGCAGTCCCGCCAGGTTGAGGGCGGCGTAGTGGCCGGTGGCGTCGCTCAGGGTCACCTCCAGCCCCCAGATCGTGGCCCAGCGCGTCATCTCGCGGTAGAACGACGCCACGCCGCTGCTGGTCGCGCTGACGTAGAAACGGTCCGGCGCCAGCCGTGCGATCACCCCGTCCTCGATCACGATGCCGCTCTCGTCCAGGGCCACGCCGTAGCGGCAACGCCCCACCGCCAGCTTCTTGAAGCGGCCGGTGTAGATGCGCTCCAGGAGCTCGGCCGCGTCCGGCCCGTTGACCAGCAGCTTGCCCAGCGTGCTCACGTCGATCATCCCCAGACCTTCGCGTACCTGCCGCGCTTCCTGCACGATGCAGGTGCCGCGGTCGGTGCCGGCGCTGGGATAGTACTCCGGCCGGTACCAGTCGCCGGCATGGATCAGGACGGCGCCGGCCTGCTCGTGCCAGTCGTGCAGGGGCGTGCGGCGCATGGGGTGGTGACGCAGCCCCGCAAGGTGCCCCAGCGGCACCGGCTGATAGAACGGGCGCGCGGTGGTGGTTCCGGTGTGCGCCATGGAACGCCCGTTGAGCTGCGCCACGACGCGCGCCGCGTTGAGGTTGGCCAGCTTGCCCTGGCTCGGCCCCATGCCCACCGTGCTGTAACGTTTGAGCAGCTCGACGCTGTCGAACCCCTCCTGGTGGGCGTTGGCCAGATCCGCCAGATGCAGATCCTCGTCCAGGTCGACGAAGTTCTTGTGCCCCGGATGCTCGAAGATGGGATAGGGATGGCTGCGCGGCTCGCCATCCGCGGGCACGAGCGCCGGCTCCGGATTCCCGTGTCCCGGATGCTGGACCATGGGATCGGACTGGCTGCACGCCGAGCGGTCCACGGGCACGGGGGCCCGCTCCGGTTGGTCGCCGCGCCCCGCCGCGCAGGCGGCGCGCAGACCGGCGCCGCGGCCGTCTTCCCGCTGCCCGGCCAGCTCGTAGACGCCGCGGACCCGCCCGGCGAGGAATACGCCTTCGGGAGCGGCATCCGGCAGCAACTGGGCGCGCTCCTCATCGTAGCGGAACGGCACGCCCGCCTGGCTCGGCAGCACGGCGTTGGGCGTCCAGCCCACCGACAGCACGATCGTGTCGCAGGCAATCCGGGTGCGCCAGCGCAGGTCCACCGCCCGCCCTGCCGCTCCGCTGCCGTCCGCCGGCGCGTTCCCCACCCGAGCCACCAACGCTCCCTGCAGCGTCCCCGTGCGCGGCTCCGCCAGTGCCTCGTACACCGTGCAGGCGGCGAGCACCGGTATCCCGGCCGCCGCCGCCTCCCCGCCCAGCGACGAAGGCTCGCCGTCCGGGCGCAGGTCGGCGATCAGCACCACTTCGCTGCCGGCGGCCTGCAGGTCCAGCGCCACCCGGTAGGCATCGCGGTTGGCCGCCAGCACCACCGCCCGCCGGGCCGGCCGCACCGCGTACCAGCGCACGAGCTGCTGGCAGGCGGACCCCAGCAGCACGCCCGGCAGGTCGTTGTTGCCGAACACCGCCGGCTGTTCGATGGCGCCGGTGGCATATACCACCGCGCGGGCGCGCACCCGGGTCATGCCGCGGGCGTCGAACAATGCCACCCAGTGGTCGGCGTAGTGACCGCCCGCGGTGGTCGCGCAGCGGACCTCCACGTTCTCCAGCGCCTCCAGCTCGCGGCACAGCTCATCCAGGGTGGCACGCGCTTCATCGCCGCCGCCGTATTGCCACGCCAGGCTGCCGCCCAGCCGCGCCTGCTCCTCGACCAGCAGCACCCGCGCGCCCGCCCGGCCCGCGGCCAGGGCCGCCTCCAGCCCGGCCGGCCCGCCGCCCACCACCAGCACGTCGCACCAGGCGTAGGCGCTGGCGGCAGCTTCCGGCGCCAGCGCGCGGTTGATACGGCCCAGCCCAGCCAGGCGGCGCGCCGCCGACTCGAACCAGGGAAACAGCCAGCGCGGGCGGTGGAACGCCTTGTAGTAGAACCCCACCGGCATGAACCGGGCCATCCGCTCCAGCCACTGCAGCCGGTCGTGCCGCACCCCGCCGACGGTGTTGACCGCGCGCAGCTCCATGCCCGCCTCCAGCGGAGTGCCGGCAGCGCGCAGATTGGTGCGGACGCCGTCCGTGAACAGGGCGTTGGCGTCGTGCCCGGCGAGGCTGGCGACGCCGCGCGGCCGGTGGTACTTGAAGCTGCGCCCCAGCACCCGTACGCCGTTGGCCAGCAGCGCGCTGGCGATCACGTCGCCGGCGTACCCGCCCAACGGCTGCCCCTCGAAGCGAAACTCCTGCGGCCGCGAGCGATCGATCCACTCGCCCGGCTGCGCCGGCAGGCGCTCGGTCACCGCCGGCCCCCGGATTGGCCGTCCGCCGCGTGCTGCCGCGGCGCCGCGCCGGTTCGCCGGTTCACGACTGGGCCCACAGGTAGGTGCGCAGCACCTCGTCCCGCTCCGTGTCGCGCTCGGCCACGAACCAGGTGCTGCTGGGCACGTGGTACCACCATTCGCGGCGCCGGCCCGGCTCCCCCTGCCGGCACCACACGTAGTCGGCCCACTCCGCGTCGCCGGCCGCGGCGGGATCCGGCATCTCGCGCACCTCGCCGCCGTAGACGAACTCGTCGATCGGCCGGGCGCCGTTGACGGGACAGGTCAGGACCTTCACGGCTCACTCCCCTCGGGGCTGCGCGCCCGCTGCCGCCGCTCAGTGACCAACGGACGCCGCCCCTTTCTCGCCCACCAGGTCGAAGCGGTGGAACCGCGACAGGTTGAACGCCTCGATCAGCGCATGGTCGGCGTCCTCGGCCACCGTGGCGGCCATGGTGTAGCCGCTGACCGGCGAGGCCTTGAAGCCCCAGGTGCCCCAGCCGGCGTCGAGATAGAACCCGGCCACCGGCGTGGTGCCCATGATCGGCGAGAAGTCGGGTGTCATATCGGCCAGCCCGCCCCACTGGCGCAGCACCCGTACGTCGCCGAGGCAGGGAAACAGATCCACCATGTGCCCGGCCAGCCCCTCGGCGAAGTCCAGGGTGGAACGCATGGCGGTGAGCTCGTAGGGGTCCAGCGAGGCCCCCGCCACCAGCTCGCCGCGCGCCGACTGGCTGATGTAGGCGTGCAGGCTGGCCGACACCACGATGGCGTCCAGCCAGGGCTTGAACGGCTCGGTAACCAGCGCCTGCAGCGGATGCACCACCAGCGGGGTGCGCAGCCCCACCATGCGCGTAACCTGCGGCGTCCAGCCGGCCACCGCGCTCAGCACCTTGCCGGTGGCGATGAAACCGCGGTCGGTGTGCACCCCCGCGACCCGGCCGTCGGCCAGCTCGATGCCGGTGACCGCGGTCTGCTGGTGGATCTCAGCGCCGGCGCGGTCGGCGCCGCGGGCGTAGGCCCAGGCCACCGCGTCGTGGCGGGCGATGGCGCCCGGCGGGTGGTACAGCGCGCCGGCGATCGGCGGCTGGTGGCCGCCGCAGTCGAGATCGATCTCCGGAATGGTGCGCTTGATGAACTCCCGCCCCACCACCTCGGAGTCGATCCCCAGGTGGCGGTTGACCTCGGCCCGCCAGCGCTGGGTGCGCAACGCCGCGGAGGAGTGCGCCAGGGTGAAGTGGCCGCGCTCCGAGTAGAACAAGTTGTAATCGAGGCGCCGCGCCAGGTCGCGGTACAGGTCGACGCTGAGCTGGTAGAAGCGGGCGCCCTCCTCGGTAAGGTAGTTGGAGCGGATGATGGCGGTGTTGCGGCCGGTGCCGCCGTAGCCGATGTAGCGCTGCTCCAGCACCGCCACGTCGCTGATGCCGTGCTCGGTGGCCAGGTAGTAGGCGGCCGCCAGGCCGTGCGCGCCGCCGCCGATGATCACCACGTCGTAACGGTCGCGCAGGCGCTCGGGCGAGCTGAACATGCGCGGCTCCCGATACGTTTTCGACAGCCCGAATTTCAGGAGACGGAACGGCATCGTCTGGACCACGGCGGGCGGGCCGGCACGGCGGAAATCCCTGCGCGCGGCTACGGTCGGCGGCCCGCCGCCTGCCTCCTACAAGGAGGTCAGGTAGCGGTCCACCTCCCACCGGCTCACCTGGCTGTCGTAGGCGGCCCACTCCGCGGCCTGCCACTCGATGAACTGCGCCGCGATCGGCCCCAGCGCCGACTGCACCACCTCGTCGCGGCGCAACTCGTCCACCGCCTCGGCCAGGGACTGCGGCAGCACCCCCACCCCGGAGGCGCGGATCTCGTCCAGCGAGCGCTCGTACATGTTGCCCAGGTTGGGTTCGCCCGGCTCCAGCTCGCGCTCGATGCCGTCCAGTCCGGCGGTCAGGTAGGCCGCCAGCGCCAAGTAGGGGTTGGCGGCTGCGCTCACGGTGCGGTCCTCGAAGTGGCCCTCCCCGGCCGTACGGATCATCTGGGTGCGGTTGTTGTCGCCATAGGTGATGAACGCCGGGGTCCAGGTAAAGCCGGAGCGGCTCGAGTAGAGTCCCGCGCCGAGCTGCAGGCGCTTGTAGCAGTTGACCGTGGGGCTGGTCACCGCGCACAGGGCACGGGCGTGATGCACGATCCCGCCGATGAAGTGGTAGGCCAGCCGCGAGCAGCCCAGGCCGCGCGGGTCCGCGTGGTCGAGAAACAGGTTTTCGCCGGTGTCGGCGTCGGCCAGGTGGTAGTGCACGTGCAAGCCGCTGCCGGTGCGGTCGGCGAACGGCTTCGGCATGTGGGTGGCGATGGCGCCGTGGCGCTTGGCGAGCTGCGAGGTGGCCATCTTGAAGAAGATGATGCGGTCGGAGCTGGTGAGGCCGTCGGCGTACTCGAAGTTGACCTCGAACTGCCCGTTGGCGTCCTCGTGGTCGCACTGGTAGACGCCCCAGCCCAGCGCGTTGAGCGCCAGGGTCAGCTCCTGCAGGTAGGCCATCGCCGGCGACATGGAGCGGAAGTCGTAGCAGGGCTTGGCCAGCGAGTCGACGCCGTCGGGGTCCCACGGCCGGATCGCGCCGTCGTCGCCGCGGGTCACCAGGAAGTGCTCCGGTTCCATCCCCACGTTGAACACGTAGCCGCGCGCGCGGGCGTCGGCCAGCACCCGCTTGAGGTTGGTGCGGGCGCAGAAGGGATGCGGCTCCTCGTCGACGAACAGGTCGCTGGCGAAGCGCACGGTGTTCGGCTGCCAGGCCAGCCGGGTATAGGAGTCGAGGTCGATGCGCGCCAGCATGTCGTGGGAGTGGGGTCCCTGTCCCATGCCCCACAGCGCCGCTCCGGCGAACCCCGCGCCTACGTCGAGGGCGTCGTCGAAGGCGGCCACCGGCACCATCTTCACCTTGGCGGCGCCGGCGGTATCCACGAACTGGACGAGGAGAAACTCGATGCCCTCGTCGGCGAGACGTTGCTTGACTGCGTCACTGCTGGCCATCGCAGGCTCCTTCAGCGTTTGGTCTCGGAGCGGTGCTCCCCGGCGCCCGGTATCCAGTCGGTCCCGGCCAGGGGGATCTTCGCCATCGCCGCCGCCTCCACGGTCAGCGCGGCCAGATCCTCCGGTTCCAGGTTGTGCACGTGCGACTTGCCGCACGCGCGGGCGATCGTCTGAGCTTCCATGGTCATCACCCGCAGGTAGTTGGCGATCCGGCGGCCGCCCACCTCGGGATCCAGGCGCCGGGCCAGGCTGTCATCCTGGGTCGAAATACCGGCCGGGTCGCGGCCGTCCTGCAGGTCGTCGTAGAACCCGGCCGCCGACCCTATCTTGCGGTACTCGGCGTCCAATTCGGGGCTGTTGTCGCCCAGGGCAATCAGCGCGGCAGTGCCGATGGAGCAGGCGTCTGCCCCCATCGCCAGCGCCTTGGCGACGTCGGCGCCGCTGCGGATACCGCCGGACACGACCAACTGCACCTTGCGGTGCATCTCCAGCTCGTCCAGCGCCTCCACCGCCTGGCGCAGCGCCGCCAGGGTGGGGATGCCGACGTGCTCGATGAACACCTCCTGGGTGGCGCCGGTACCCCCCTGCATGCCGTCCAGCACCACCACATCGGCGCCGGCCTTGATCGCCAGCAGGGTGTCGTAGTAGGTCCGGGTGGCACCGATCTTGACGAAGATCGGCAGCCGCCAGTCGGTGATCTCGCGCAACTCGATGATCTTGATCGCCAGGTCGTCGGGCCCGGTCCAGTCCGGATGGCGCGACGCGGAACGCTGGTCGATGTCCGGCGGCAGGGTGCGCATCTGCGCCACCCGCTCGCTGATCTTCTGTCCCAGCAGCATCCCGCCGCCGCCCGGCTTGGCGCCCTGGCCGAGCACCACTTCGATGGCGTCCGCCCGGCGCAGGTCGTCCGGGTTCATGCCGTAACGGGAGGGCAGCAGCTGGTACACCAGGGTGCGCGAGTGGGCGCGCTCCTCGGCGGTCATGCCGCCGTCGCCGGTGGTGGTGCTGGTGCCCACGGCGCTGGCGCCGCGGCCCAGCGCCTCCTTGGCCTGCGCCGAGAGCGCACCGAAGCTCATGCCGGCGATGGTGACGGGAATGTCGAGGTGGATGGGATTGCGCGCGTGGCGCGTGCCCAGCACCACGTCGGTGTCACAGCGCTCGCGGTAGCCTTCCAGGGGGTAGCGCGACATGCTGGCGCCGAGAACCACCAGGTCGTCGAAGTGCGGCAACGGCCGCTTGGCGCCCCAGCCGCGGATGTGGTAGATGCCGGTGCGCGCCGCACGCTGGATCTCGTGAATGGTGTAGCGGTCGAAGGTGGCCGACTCGCGCAGGCCCGGGGCTGGCCGATCGGAGGACATGCTGCAGGCTCAGTACTGGTCCGCGCGGTCTACGTGGAAGTGGTACAGCCGGCGCGCCGATCCGTAGCGGCGGAACTGCCCGACCCGGGCGCCCGACACCGCCGCCCGTTCCAGCAGCGCGCCCAGCAGCTCGCGGTGCGCCGCTTCCAGCGGCTGTTCCTCGCAGTCGGCGCCCAGCCCCTTCGCCTGGCCGCGCACGAAGATGCATGCTTCGTAGAGAGAATCGCCGAGTGCCTCGTCGGCGTCGCCGCACACCACCAGGGTGCCGGCCTGGCCCATGAAGCAGCTCATGTGGCCGACCGAGCCGTGCACCACGATGTCGCTGCCCTTCATGGAGATGCCGCAGCGGCTGGAGGCGTCGCCCTCGATCACCAGCAGGCCGCCGTGCCCGGTGGCTCCGGCGCACTGGCTGGCGTTGCCCTTGACCCGCACCACGCCCGACATCATGTTCTCCGCCACCCCGACCCCGACCATGCCCTGGACGGTGATCTCGGCCTGCTGGTTCATGCCGGCGCAATAGTAGCCCACGTGCCCCTCGATCGCGATCCGCGCGGCGGCGTCGACACCGGCTGCCACCGCGTGTGCGCCGCGCGGATGCAGGACGCGCCAGGGGACGCGCGCCGTCTCCGGGGTCAGGTCGTGCAGCCGCTGGTTGAGCTCGCGCAAGGTGCCGGTGGCCAGGTCGAACACCTCGGCGGTCGCGGCGCCGGCGCTCACGCGGCGCGGTCCCAGGTATAGACCTGCGCCGGCTTGGGCTCCCAGACACGGGCGGCGTCGATCCCCGGCAGCGCCGCCAGGGCCTGGAACTCGCTGGCCATGGCGACGTAGTCGGCAGTCTCCGCCAGCACGGCGGGCTTGCAGGCGATCGGGTCGCGCAGCACCGCGAAGCCGCCCGAGGTACCGATGGCGAAGGTGTAGAAGCCGTCCAGGTCGGAGAGCGCGGCACGCAACGCCTCGGCCAGGGAATCCCCCTCCTGCAGGCGCCACATCAGGTAGCCGGCCGCAACCTCGGAGTCGTTCTCGGTACGAATCTCGATGCCGCGCCGTTGCAGGCGGGCGCGCAGCCGGTTGTGGTTGCTGAGCGACCCGTTGTGCACCAGGCACAGGTCCATGCCGGTGGAGAAGGGATGCGAGCCGTCGGTGGTCACCGCGCTCTCGGTGGCCATCCGGGTGTGTCCGATGATGTGGGTGCCGTGCAGCTTGCGTATCGCGAAGCGCTCGACGATCTCGGCAGGGGCCCCGATTTCCTTGAAGATCTCGATACTGCGGCCAATGCTCATCACCGTCAGGCCGGGGTCCAGCTCGGCCACGGCGCGGCGCAGCTCGCCCGCCGCCGCCCGCACCGCGATGACCGCGTAGTTGGCGTTCACCTGCAACCGCGCCTCACATGAGAAACGCCGTCCGAGCTGCGCGCTCAACGCCTGCCAGTCGTAGGTGTCTCCGGAATGGCGCAAGGTAACCTTGACGAAGCCTGCGGGCGGCTCGTTGCCGTACACGGCAAACCCCGCGCTGTCGGGCCCGCGGTCGCTCATGCACACCAGCATGGTGGCGAACAGACTGCCCATCTCCTGCGCCATGCGCCGGTCTTTCAGATAGAGCCCAACAATGCCGCACATAACGTCATCCGTGCCGTGGGCACGCTAAGCTGCCGCTTCGGTACGTGTCAACGTAAAGAAGGAATCGCCTCTCACCGTGCCGCCGATCGCGCTCCGGCACCCACGATTGGCAACAAAATCATATGTAGCCACAGGTAGACACATCATGTCTGAGGCTTGCACACGCCTACGGACTCCACCATCATCGACCCGACCCATGACCGCAGGACTGTCGCTCCATCCCGCCGCCGGCCGCTGTCTGCGGCACGGACCGCTCCTGCCCACCGGCGCGACCGCCGGGAGGCGGCAGCCGTGAGCCGGATAATCGGACTGACGGGAGGAATCGGCAGCGGCAAGTCGGCCGTGGCACGTCTGCTGGCGGAGCACGGAGCCGCGGTCGTGGAGGCCGACAGCGCCGCGCATCAGGTGTATCGCGCGGGAACCGAAGGCTGGCGCAAGATCCTGGCCGAGTTCGGCCGGGACATTCTCCACCACGACGGCAGCATCTCCCGCAACAAGCTCGCCGAGATCGTGTTCCACGACGCCGGCGCCCGCAACAAGCTGAACGCCATAGTCCATCCGCAGGTGCGGCGGCTGCTGAGCGAACGGATCGCGGGCCTGCGGCGCCAGGGGGTGAACGTCGTGGCCGCCGAGGTGCCGCTGCTGGTCGAGGCGATCCGGAACGAATCGGAATGGACGCGGATGTTCGACGAGATCTGGGTGGTCACGGCGCCGGAAGCGCAGGCGATCGCACGGGTGCTGGCCCGCGGTCGCATGAGCGAAACCATGATCCGGGCCGTGATCGCCGCCCAACTTACGCCTGAGCAACGGCTCCCCTACGCCGACGTCGTCATCGACAACAGCGGCAGCCTGGAGCGGCTGCGCAACCAGGTGGCGACGCTCTGGCATGAACGCTGTGAGGCTTACCACGTTGACCACTAAACGTGGTCAGCTGCTCTGTGGCCGGGGTACAGG
>JAKZWC010000121.1:0-6456 GCA_047515735.1 Spirochaetales bacterium
CCGGCGTACTGAATTCCGATGTCGAGGCCGAAGAGGTAGGCCGGCGCCTGCACCTCTCGTGACCGCCGGCAGCGGCACTATTCCTTCCACGGAAAGATCATCCCGCGTAGCGTGCGCTTTCCTACGCGATCCCGGTCATCCACCAGCAGCGCGTCCCAGGGAATCTGCTTGCGGTTCGACTCCGGGTGCTGCTCAAGATAGTCGTACTTGTAGAGGCGCAACTTGAAAGCGACGTTGTGCCACACCAGGACGGCGCCCAGCCCCGGCAGGATGCCGCCGGTAAACACCGATGCTGCCAAAGTCACCAGGGCACCGAACGCGAGAAAGATCATGAGGCCGGTGTTGTCGAAGAACAGCAGCAGCATCTTGCGGACCATCTTGCGAGGATTGCGCTCCAGGCGCGACTGGATGGGAAAGAAGAACTGTGCCGCCAGCACCCAGCCCACGGTGACCCACAGCAGAATCACCTGACCGAGGAAGCCGAGGAGCTGCTGGTCGACCACCGCGTACACCCGAAACGCCACCGAGAGGATCACGAAATACACGCTGTTCACCAGTGCGAACAGCAGGGTCGTCGGGTAGGTCTCCTGGATGGCCTGCCAGAACATCGCGAAGTCGGGCGACTGATAGTCGGCAATGGCGCTGGCTACCGCGCTGGCCCCCCCGGTGTAGATGCAGAACAGCCCCAGCGCCGCGACCTGGAGCAGGAGGGTGAGGGGCAGCACCGGGGTGAGCAGTGGAGCGTACACCAGCAGTGCGACCGGAGCGTAGAAGCCGATGTTGAGGAGCAGTACCCGAAACAGATTGTCCCAGGTATCGAAGAATGCCTTCTTGACCAGGAATCCGAGCATCGTATAGCCGTCTGTCTCCCTAGAAAATATGACGTGACCTCGTGGGACTTGGAGGTCGCGGATTACGCTGCTAAGCGATACCGGATTCAAGGCTCAACCCACGGAGGTCACGTATGGAGAGCGTACGATTCGTCGGCACGGATGTCCACAAGGACACGATTCAGCTGGCAGCGCTCCACCACCAGCGTCCGCGGGCCGCGTCCGGTGTGGTGAGCCCAGCGCGTCCGAATTTGTCTACCGGTATGGTTGACACGACGCTAGCGTTCATCTAGGGTTGAAACCGGTGCTTGGCAGACGTATTGCCGGGCATGTCCGTCGTGGTTGCCAGGGAGGGGGTGGTCGTTGGCGAGGCGGAGGGATATTTTGTCTCCGAACCACTATCAGACCCTTGGTGTCTCTCCCCGTGCCAGCGCGGTCGAGATCAAACGGTCGTTCCGGCGCCGCGCCAAAGAACTCCATCCCGATACCGCTTTGTCGGGCTCCGAGGAGCGGATGCGTTCGCTGATCGACGCCTACGAGGTGCTCAGCGATCCGCAGCGCCGCGTCAACTACGATCGCACCCATGCCAGCCTGTTTCATACCGTCACCTTCGACTATCGCGAGTTCCTGCGCCGGCGGCGCAAGGACTACGTCAGTCAGACCAGGCTGATCTTCTACGATCTGCTGCACTCCCACGACGAGGAGGCGCTGGATATCTACGAGCAGCTCCTGATGTCACACATCGACCTGAGAGAGTACATGCCTCACGCCGACTTCATGGATTGCTCCTTTCTGCTGGCGGAGGCGTTTGAGCGGCGCGGTGATCTGATTCGGGCGGTGGAGTTGTACCGGCGCCTCTACCTGCACGAACGCGAGCGGCCCTACTTCCATCATTTCATCGAGGAGGTGGTGGACCGGTTACGGATCCTGACCTGCTTCAAGATGGTGCCGCTGCTGCCGGCGGCGTTGGTCATCGCGCATATTCAGGGACTGATCGATCTCGGTATCTCACGCAAGGAGTCGGCGTTCTTTCACAAGAAGATCGCCGAGATATACTCGAGCAACGGCGCCAACGGGCGCGCCGCCGATCATCTCCGTCGCGGCCTGGAGCTGGACAACAAGCTGGCCGGCGTGAAGAAGCTGAAAGAGAAAATCGGCTTCAGCGATCTGGCCGCTTCCTTCCACTAGCGCCCCAATTCCGTCGCCTTGCGGCGTCGCTATTGGCCCATCCCGTCCGTCGGCGGCCGCGGCCGCGGCCCCTGCCGCGAAGAAATAGGCGGCCGCGGCCGATACCCATTGAGGGCGTGGTATATTTGGGACAACGAACAGGAGGTGCAGTGGTCGCGCGCACGACAGCCTTTATTCTGATTCTTGCAGTCCTGGCGCCGGTGGTGGTCGCGGCCCAGGCCAGCGACCGCCCGGCGGCCACCGTGCGTCTGCACAAGCTCGACGTGATAAGCGTGCGCCAGCTCCGTACCCAGCTGGAGGTGCTGGAGGCGCGCACCGGGCAGCCGGTGCCCGTGGCGCAGCGCCGCTCCATTCTTGAACTGTTGGTCGGCGAGAAGCTGTTCGATCAGGCCGCCGCGCAGGTGCGAATCGAGGTGACCGCCGACGACCTGGAGGAACGCATCGAGCAGCTCCGCCAGCAGGAGAGCGAGCGTCTCAACCTCGGGCGCCCGCTGACACGAACCGAGTATCAGTCCTTGGTCAGCCAGACCGGTTTGTCGTGGAGCGAGTATCAGGAACAGCTCCGCAAGGCGCTGATCCAGCAGCGCTACGTGGCGCGGGTGCGCGGCGACGAGCTGCGCAGCGTTCCGCTGCCGACGGATGCCGACGTGCTGGAGTTCTACGAGGCCAACAAGACCACGGTGTTCGTGCAGCCGGACATGGTCCAGTTCAAGCACATCTACTTCGACACCCGCCAGCTCGCCGATGCCGCGGCAAGGCTGGTGGTGAGGGAGCGTGCGGAACGGGTCCACCGCGAGCTGCAGAACGGCGCCGACTTCGGTGCCATGGTACGCGAGCACTCCGAGGACGCGGGTTCGCGCGACGCCGGCGGCACCTTCGGCACCTACCTGCGCCGCGACGACCGCGCTACCAGCCAGCTTCTGGGACAGGAGTTCTTCGAGGCGCCGTTTGCCATGGACGTCGGTGAGATCAGTGGCGTGCTGCGTTCCAACGTCGGGTTTCACATCATCGAGGTCACGGACAAGGTTGGCGCCAAGATCCTGGGACTCGATGATCCGGTGAATCCTCTGTCCAGGGGTCGCGTCCGCGACCGGATCCGCGTATTGCTGGCCAACAGCGTCCAGGCGCAGGCGTACCAGGATGCGCTGCTCGCCACGTTCGAGGAGCTGCGGGAGCAGGCCGAAGTGCGCGTCTTCGAAGCCAACCTCCGCTGGTAGCCGTACCGACCGATGGGACTACGGCACGACGGTCGGGTCATCGCCGTACAGACCTTGTACCGGTACGAGATCGCGCGCCCGCCGCCGGCGGAGCTGACCGACTACTCGTGGATCGACACGCAGCGGCGCCGGCAGTTGCCTCGTGGTACGCTGCAGTTCGCCTCGCTGCTGGTCGCCGGCTGTATCGAGAACCTGGCTGCGGTCGATCTCATGATCGCCCGCCATCTGGAGAACTGGGAAATCGACCGCGTCGCACGGGTGGATCTTTCGGTGCTGCGGCTGGGCGTCTACTGTCTGCTCTACCAGCCGGACATACCGGCCGAGGTGACCATCGACGAGAGCGTCGCCGTGGCGAAGCAGTTCGGCAGCGACGACTCCTACCGGTTCGTGAACGGGGTACTCGACAGCGTGCGAAAGACGGTGGCGCAGCTCGCTGGCGCTGCCGGCGGCCCGCAGGCGCACTAGAACCAGAGCGCCGAGCCCGTGGGATCAGGCGCTTGGCGCCACCGGCCACCATGTAGTAGCTTAGCGCCAGTGTCGTATCTCTACCGGCGGTTCTGGCCCGGTACCGTCTTGGCGTTGTCGCTGCTGGGCACGATGTCGCTGCTTCCGCCGGCAGTCTTCTCTCAGGAACCGGAGGTGGAAGTCGCGATCCCTCGCTACAGCTTGGGCGACAACACGTTGTCCATCCGGCTGGGCGTGGGACTGCCGCTGTTGCTGCTCGCCACCGAGGCCGTGGAAACGCCTCGGGGGGACAGCCAGCATGTACTGCCGCCAAATCTTTCGCTTATGGGAACCGCCGCGGTGAACTGGAATGCCTATCTGGATCCGTTTTTCACCGTCGGTATGGAGGTGAGCGGGGCGTTGGCGATCGACATCAACGACGCGCTGCTGTACCTGGTACCGATTCTTGCCCGCGGCGGGTACGTGATCAGCACGCCGCAGATGGAAATCCCGCTGATGCTGGGACTGGGCGCCGTGGTCATGCGGCTGGTGGACAGGACCAGCGTCGCCTTCACTTTGCAACCCGGCGCCTCGTTCCTGTGGCGGGCTACGTCGGACTGGTCGTTCGGGGCTACCGCCGAGTACTGGTTCACCTGGGAGCCGCCATGGGGAGAGCGGAACGACACCCCGCACCTGTTCGGCAACTTCATCACCGCTACCGCCACCGCGGTGTACCACTTCTAGTGGTCTGGGAGCAGGTGCCGGCGAAGTGCGGCAGGCGGTGGCGGAGGCGGAACGGTCAACTCGTGACACGGAAGACGATGAGAATCGATGCAGAGGCAGCGCCTGCTGGCCGGCACTTTCGGACCAGGGCACTGGTCGGGACGGCTCGCGCTCTTGGTGCGGCCGCATTGCTGGCGCTAATTGCGAGCTGCGATGGTCCCGGGGTTCTCTACACCCTGGCCACCGAGTCCCCGCGCAGCAACAGCAACCTGCCCGACGAGGCGACGGTCACTGCGGTCGTGTCGGTGGGAAGCCACTACTACGCGGCCGCCGGCGGCATGTGGCGCCGTGCGCACACGGGAGACACCTGGCAGCCGGTGGGGCGTCCTGCGCGGGACGGGTCCGGCGACGAGCCGGCGCAGCTGCTCGTTCTCGGGCTTGCGGCCACCGGCGATACCATGTGTGCGGGTACCGCACGCGGGTTGTACCGCGCCCAGGCGGGCGAATCGCCCAAGTGGAGTCCGGCTTCCGGAGTGCCCGCCACGGAGCAGGTGCTGCGCGTATTCACCATCCCGGGCCGCGCCGACGAGATCCTCGCCGTTACCAAGCCGAAGGAAGATGAGACGGCGTATCGAGTGTACCGGTCGGACGACCACTGCCTGGTGTTCGATCCGGTGGCCGCCTTGCGGGACGTGTCGGATCGTCCGTTCGATGCCACCTACGCGTTCGGCGAGTACTGGGTGACGGTTGGCGCCCGGCTCTTTCGCGGAGCCGCGCTGGCCGACCTGGCACCCGCGGAGGTCCAGCCTGTCGGCTCCGGCCGCTTGCGCGGGGTGTTTCTCAACGACTCCGGAGATCGATTGTACGTGGCCGATGAGAGCGGCCGGATTCACTTTTCCGTAGACGGCCAGAGCTGGGATGCGGGGCGGATCGAACCTCCCGCGGACGACGTGGAGGCCGTGCCGCTCACCCTGCTCACCCAGATCGCAGGCACCATCCTGATCGGAACCGAGGGTTTCGGCTTCTACCAGTTCGAGGATGGGGAGCCCGACGATGCACAACGAGGGCCGCGCATCACCAGCCAGCTCTACGAGGCCCACATCACCGGGTTTGCGCAGTTCGACCGCGGCAGGATCGTATTCGCGGGTACCGCCGTCGACGGGCTATCCAGCATCGACGTCGATGAGGCGGACGGCAACTTCGGCACCTGGAACTGGGAATAGTAGGCACGGTCACTCCGTGACGCCACAGACCATGATAACCGACCCATAAGCATCGCCGGCTGAACGCCATTCTCGGACAAGACCGCCCAGCCGGGGCTGCGGCCGGGCCGCCTTCTCAGGCGGTGAGAACTTCCGTGCGATCCTTGAAGATGGCGATGGTATGCTCGAAGTGGGCGGAGGGTAAGCCGTCGCCGGTTACCACGGTCCAGCCGTCCGCAAGCACGGAGATCTCTCCGGTTCCGGCGTTGAGCATCGGCTCCACCGCCAGCACCATGCCCGGCTTGAGCCGCGGGTTCTCCCCGGAGCCTGGATAGTTGGGAACCTGAGGATCCTCGTGCACCGCGAAGCCGAGGCCGTGGCCGCAGAATTGGCGCACTACGCCATAGCCGGCGTTCCTGGCGTGGTGGTAGATGGCGCGCGATACGTCCCTGACCCGGTTGCCGGCCACCGCCTGTGCGATGCCGAGGCGGAGACACTCCCGGGTGGTATCCAGCAGGCGTTGCAACTCGACGGAGATGCGGCCCACGGGCACGGTCAGTGCCGCGTCGGCAAAGTAGCCATCGATCTCGACGCCGAGATCGAGCCCGACTAGGTCACCATCGCGCAGGCGGCGTTTGCCGGGAATGCCGTGGATCACTTCGTCATTGATCGAAATGCACATTGCGGCGGGATAGTCCATGTACCCGAAGAACGAAGGGCGTGCGCCGCAGGCCGCGAGATGGTCGGCGGCAATGTCGTTGAGCTGGCGGGTCGTCACGCCCGGTCCGACGTGGCGGCGCAACATCCCGAGCGTTTCCCGGAGAAGCGCGGCCGACTCGCGTATGCGACCGA
>JAKZWC010000122.1:0-5992 GCA_047515735.1 Spirochaetales bacterium
CGACGGCAACGCCGTGTCGCTCACCAACACGCTGATGTCCGGCTTCGGCTCCGGCGTGGTGGCCGGCCGCACCGGCGTGATCCTCAACAACGGCATGATGTGGTTCGACCCGGTGCCGGGCCACGTCAACTCGATCGCGCCGGGCAAGCTGCCGCTGAACAACATGTCGCCCCTGCTGGTGCTGGGCGAAGGCGGCGTACGGGTGGCGGTGGGCGCTTCCGGCGGCCGGCGGATCACCAACTGCGTCACCAGCCTGGTGGTGAAGATGCTCGACTTCGGCCTGGGTCCGCAGGCCGCGATCGACGCGCCGCGCCTGGACTGCAGCACGCCGCTGACCGCCGTCGACGGCCGCCTGGACCCGGACGTGGTCGAGGAGCTGCGCGCGCGCCGCCACCGCGTGGCGGTGATCGACCCGCGCTACAGCACCGAGGGCATGAGCCCGTTCGCCAGCCCCGTGGCCATCACGCGCGGACCCGAGGGTCTGCGCGGCGGCGCCGACACCTTCCACAGCGCCCACGCCGCCGGGCTGTAGGGCGGCTCCGGCACCAACACCGTGCTCGTTTGCGCCGTGGGGAAGCCTGCGGCAAGCTAAGCGAATCTGAATCTGTCCGATCTGGAGGGATCGTGGTCATGGAGAAAAGAGTAAGAGCGGTCATTCTGGCGTTTGGTGCCCTGTCGTGGGTGTCGATGACAGCCGTCGCGGCACCCGCGACTGAAGCTGCGGTCGCGGACGCACCCCCTGAGATCTACTTCTACGCGTTCTCGTTGAGCGAAGAGAACGCGTCCGCACCAGAGGCCGTGAAGCTGGTGCAGGACTGGGTCCTGGAGCAGATCGGCGTGCTGGTGCATCCCGTTCTGCCGCCGCGCGGCGAGGCCGAAGAGAAGCTGACGCTGCTGCTGGCATCCGGTGAGCAGCTCGACATCTTCCGCAGCTCCTGGGCGAAGTACCGGGCGCTCGACGCCATCCAGCCGATCAACGACGTGTTGCCCGAGTATGGCCCGACCGTGATGAACGCCTTTCCCGCGGAGTTCTGGGATCTGATGAGCGATTCGGAGGGCAACATCTGGGGCGTGGTGGCGGATTTCCCGCGCGCCGACCAGCCGCTCTACGTGCGGCGCGACTGGGCCGAGCAGCTCGGCATGGCGGTCCCCGCCGACGTGGAGTCGCTGGAAGCGTTCCTGGCCGCGGTGATGGAGGCCGACCCCGCCGGCAACGGCACCACCATACCGCTGATGGCCAACCTCACGGGCCTGCTCTCCGGCGTGGCCGGCGGCTTCATTCCCGGCGGTTACGCCAACTGGCAGGACGCCGACGGCTCCATCAACCCACCGGAGCTCCATCCCGGCTACCGCGACTTCCTGCAGGCAATGCACGGCTGGTTCGCCAACGGCTACCTGTACAAGGAGTTTTCCATCGTCAACCGGGCCGCCATCGATCAGGCGGTGCGCGACAACCGCGTCGCCGCCTCGCTGGCCGGCGCCGGCCGCATCACCGACCGCAACCACTACCATCTCCGCGCGGCCGTGCCCACGGCGGAGTACGTGATGAGCCCGCTGTCCGGGCCGGAAGGCTGGGCGGAGACGATGCGCAAGGGCAGCGATCGCGCGTTGATGATCGACAAGCGTTCGCAGCATCCCGACGCGGCGATGAAGTTCATCGACCTGGGGTTCCAGTGGGACGACGTGTACGGCTACCTCACCACCCGTCACGGCATCCAGGGAGTGCATTGGGAGTTCACCGATTCCGTGAACAACACCGGGCTCAAAGTTTTGGATGACACCTACAAGGGCGACCTGGCTGTCGGCGTGAGCATCGTCAACGCGGTGCGTTCGGGCGCCGCCACGCCGGACCGCGCCGAGTTCTACGAGTTCCTGGGCACCCATTTCTGGGACTTCAGCAGGGTCAAGCGGCCGTTCGACTGGGACGTCGGGTACGATCCGGGGCAGTTGCTGGACCACGTCAGCGCCTACGGTGACATCAACCGGATGATCCAGGAGGAGACGGTGAAGTTCATCACCGGCGCACGCTCCCTCGACACCTACGACGACTTCGTGGCCGACCTGCGCAGTCTCGGGATCGACACGCTGGTCACGGAGCTCACCCGGCAGTACCGGGCCGCCAAGGGCAGCTAAACCGGAACCGCGCCGCCGTCGCCCGCCCGCGGGCGGCGGCGCGGCACCCCGCCCCACCGTGCACACCCGTCGCCTCGCGGCCACAGCCTCATCTTCCCGTCCGCTGCTGCGGCGCATCGCCCGCTACCGCGGCGTCTACCTGATCATGCTGCCCGGCTTGGCGTATTACTTGGTCTACAAGTACCTGCCGATGTACGGGGTAGTCATCGCGTTCAAGGACATCTCCCCGCTGAGCGGCTTTCGGGAGATCTACTTCGGCGGCGAGTGGGTCGGGCTCAAGTACTTCGAGCGCTTCGTTTCGTCGTTCTACTTCTGGAACATCGTCCGCAATACCCTGGTCTTCAGCTTGCTGCGGCTGGTGCTGGGGCCGACGCTGGCCATCATCCTCGCGCTACTGCTGAACGAGGTGCGCAACCTGGTGTTCAAGCGGGTGGCGCAGACCATCTCCTACCTGCCCCACTTCATCTCGTGGGTGGTGGTGGCGTCGCTGGTGCACGCCATCCTGTCGGTGGACGGCGGGCTGCTCAACCTGATCATCACCCGTCTGGGCGGCGAGGCAGTTCTGTTTCTGGGCGACCCGCGCTTCTTCCGCGTCATCGCCATCTCCACCTGGATGTGGCACGGCGTGGGTTGGGGCTCGATCATCTACCTGGCCGCGATCGCCGGGATCGACCCCGAGCTCTACGACGCCGCCATCATCGACGGCGCCGGCCGCATCCGGCAGGTGTTTGCCATCACCATTCCAACCATCGCGCCGATCATCGTGATCCTGCTGATCCTGCGCATCGGCGACATCCTGGAGGGCGGCTTCGATCTGATCCTGAACATCTACTCGCCCGGCGTTTACGGGGTGGCGGACATCATCGACACCTTCGTGTTTCGCGAGGGACTGCTGCAGGTGCAGTACTCCTACGCCGCCGCGGTCGGGGTGTTCAAGTCGGTCATCGGGTTGCTGCTGGTGGTGATCGCCGATCGAGCGGCCAAGCAGCTCGGCCAGTCAGGTTTGTGGTGATACGCCCGACGGAGCGCGGAGGAGCGCGCACGCGATCGCGCGGCGAGCGCATCTTTGCCCCGTTCAACTACGGGGTGCTGATGCTGGTGAGCGTGCTGTTCCTCGTGCCGTTCCTGCTGGTGCTGGCCTCCTCGCTGGTGGGCGAGCAGGAGCTGCAGGAGCGCGGCGTGTTCGTGCTGATCCCGCGGCAACTGGACTTCTCCGCGTACGGGTACCTTCTGAGCTCCGGCTCCATCGTTCTCAACGCCTACCGGGTGACGGTGCTGCGCATCGTGCTCGGCACCGCCGCGAACCTGGTGGTGACCGCGGCGCTGGCGTACGGACTGTCGAAGCGTGCGCTGCCCGGCGTCACCGCCATCACCGCGCTGCTGTTCTTCACCATGCTGTTTTCCGGCGGGCTGATACCGACGTTCCTGGTGGTCAAGGCCACCGGCCTGATCGACAACCTGGGAGCCTTGATCGTGCCCAACCTGGTGAGCACGTGGAACCTGCTGATCATGCGCAACTTCTTCTATCAGATCCCGCAGTCGCTGGAGGAATCGGCGGAGATCGACGGCGCCAGCCCGTTGCGTATTCTGGTGTCGGTCGTGGTGCCGCTGAGCGCGCCCTCCTTCGCCACCATCGGACTGTTCTACGCGGTAGCTCACTGGAACGCCTGGTTCGACGCGGCCATCTACATCAACTCGGTTGCCAAGCTGCCGGTGCAGAACATTCTGCGGGCGCTGGTGATCGCCGGTACCGACGTGGACTCGATTCAGGACATCGACGTGGAGCATCTGCCGCCTGCTCAGACCATTCGGTACGCTATGATCATCATCAGCACGTTGCCGATCGTGTGCATCTACCCGTTCATCCAGCGCTACTTCGTCAAGGGGATCCAGATCGGCGCGGTCAAGGGATAGGGGAGGCCATGGCGAACGAGGATCGGTTCGATCTGTGCGTGTACGGTGCGACGCCGGCGGGAATCGCCTGCGCGGTGCGCGCCGCGCGGGAAGGATTGACGGTGGCATTGGTGCACCACCATGCGCACATCGGCGGCATGTGGACGAACGGCCTGGGCGTGCTGGACACCGTCTACGACGGCTCGCGGGCGCCGCTCTACGACGAGATGGTGGCACGGATGTGCGAGCAGACCCGGCACGAGAGCGGCGCCGACTCCGAGGCGTACCGACTCACCCAGTGGGACGCGCCGGAGGTGTCGTCGCGCCATCCTTATTTCGCCCCGCACGTTGCGGAGGCAGTTCTGGATTCGCTGGTCGACGAGACGCCCCGCCTGTGTCTGCTGCGTGAACAGGCCCCGCAGCGCGTGGCCCGCGCCGGGCGCATGCTGATCGGCGCAGCCTTCGCGGGGGCCGGTGGCGCACGGGAGATCGCGGCTACTACCTTTGCCGACGCCAGTTACGAGGGCGACCTGTACGCCGCCGCCGGCGCCCGCTTTCGCGTGGGGCGGGAGTCGCGCCGGGAGTTGAACGAGATCCACGCCGGACGCATCTTTTCTATTCTGCGCCGCGACTCCGATCACGACGGCTACCCGCGCGCCGTACGCCGGGGGGAGTTGCACCTGCGGCCCTACGGGGCCATCACCGGCGAGATCTGCGCCGGCTCCACCGGCGAAGGGGACGCCGCGATCCAGGCCTACAACGTGCGCCTGTGCCTGACCAACGATCCACAGAAACGCCGCCTGCCGGCCAGGCCGGGCTGGTATTGTCGCGAGCTGTTTCACAAGCTGCGCGATCGCTGGCAGATTTCGGGTGATGTCCGGGTACGCAAGATCAGTTGGAACTCCGCCAACCTGCCGGAAGGAGGCTGGAGCTATCCGCTCGCCTCCCGGGAGGAGCGCCGCCGCATTGCCGAGCGCCATCGAGACTGGGCACTGGGGCTGCTGCACTTCCTCCAGAACGACGCCGAGGTGCCGGAAGAGCTGCGCAGCCGCGCGCGGCAGTGGGGCCTGGCCGCGGACGAATTCGTCGACAACGACAATGTGCCGTACGAGATGTACGTGCGGGAGGCGCGGCGCCTGGTGGGCCGCTATCTGTTCACGGAGCATGACAGCACCCTGGCACCGGGCCTGGAGCGCGCGCCCATCCATCGGGACAGCATCGGTGTCACGGAATGGGCACTCGACAGCCACGAGTGTCACTGGGACACCATCGGCGGTTCCAGCCGGGAGGGAAAGATCCTGATGACCGAGCTGACCCGGCCGGGACAAGTGCCCTATCGCTGTCTGTTGCCACGGGAGATCGACAACCTGCTCGTGCCGGGGTGCTGCTCGGCCAGCCACGTGGGGTGGGGCACCGTCCGCGTGGAGCCCACCATGGTGCCGATCGGCGAAGCCGCCGGCCTCGCCGCGGCTCAGGCCGGTGCAGACGCAGTACCGGTGGCCGATGTCGACATCGGGAAGGTGCAGCGCGCGCTGGTGGAGTCGGGCGCGATGATCACCTTTCTGAACGACGGCAATCCGGGCGCTGACGATTCTGCGCCGGCGCTGCAGATGCTCGGCGTGCACGGCTTCTTCGCGTCGTACGACGCGCGCCCGATGGAGCCATTGGATCGAGCTGAAGCCGCGCTGTGGGCCGACGGGCTGGCAGACGTACGCGCCGGCAAGAATGTGTCTGACGAGTTGGCGCGCCGCGTCCTGGAGTGCGCGCCGGCCGGGCGAGGCATCACACGGGCGGAGTGGAACGAGATGCTGCGCGTGGGCGGCGTGCAGGGAGAGCGAGAGGGGACGCAGTCCGACGAACCCCTTACTCGAGCCGAGGCGGCGGGTGTCGCCTGTCGCCTGCTGGCGAGCTGACTCCGGTTCAGCCGGCGCTACCGGGTGCGCTCAGGCCTTGCCGGTGCGCAGGG
>JAKZWC010000123.1:0-4908 GCA_047515735.1 Spirochaetales bacterium
GCCCGGCCGGGACCGGCGTGCTACGGGCTGGGGGGCTCCGAGCCGACCGTGACCGACGCCAACCTGGTGCTGGGACGGCTGGGCGCGGAGTCGCTGCTCGGCGGCGGCATGGCGGTCGATCCGGAGGCGGCGCGGCGGGCGATCCATGACCGGCTGGCCGAACCGTTGGGGATGAGCGTCGAGGAGACCGCCGAAGGGATGATCCGGGTGGTCAACGCGGCGATGACCGCCGCGATCCGCAAGCTGACGGTGGAACGGGGTCACGACCCGCGCGAGTTCGCGCTCTGTCCCTTCGGCGGCGCCGGCCCGCTGCACGGCGCGGAGCTGGCGGCGGAGCTCGGCATCGGCCGCACCATCGTGCCGCCGGCACCCGGGGTGAATTCCGCGATCGGCCTGCTGATGACCAACCTGCGCGAGGATCGCATCGCAACTTTCGTGCGGCGGTTGGACCGTACCACCGCGGCCGAATTGGAGCAGGTGTTCGCGGGGCTGGAGGAGTCCGCCCGCGAGCGGCTGCGGCTCTCGGCCAACGGCGCCGGCGTGCTGCGCCTGACCCGCGCCCTCGGCCAGCGCTATCTGGGCCAGCGCTACGAGCTGCCGGTCACGGTGGAGCCGGGACCGCTCGACCTGGGCCGGATAGCCGAGCGGTTCCACGCCGAGCACGAGCGCACCTACGGCTATGCGCGCGCCGAGCACCCGGTCGAGGTGCACAGCGCCTGGGTGTCGGCGGAGGTCGACCTGCAGCCGCTGCGCCTGCCGCGGGCGCCGCTCGCGAGCGGATCTCCAGAGCCGGCCGCGGTGCGGCAGGTATACTTCGCCGGCCGCGGCTGGGAGACGCCGATCTTCCGCCGGCACGCGCTGGCCGCCGGCGCGACGCTGACCGGTCCGGCGATCATCGAGCAGCTCGACGCCACCACGGCGCTGTGGCCCGGGCAGCGCCTGGAGGTGGGGCGTCACGGGCAGCTCCTGCTCGGACCGTTGGAGCGCGCCTCGTGACTGCCAAGCGCCCACTCGACCCGGTCACGGTGTTCGATCCGGTCACTGTGATCGACCCGATCACTTTGGAGATCATGCGCAACCGCTGGAAGGGGATCGCCGAGGAGTGCTGCGCGGCGCTGGTGCGCGCCAGCCACTCGACCAACATCAAGGACCGCCGCGACTGCTCGGCGGCACTGGCGCTGCCGAGCGGCGAGATCGTGGCCCAGGCCGAGGTGGGCACACCGCTGCACCTGGGCGTGATGCCGGGCGTGATCCGCGCCATTCTGGCGCGCTACCCGGTTGACCGGATGCAGCCCGGCGATGTCTACGGCACCAATCTGCCTTATCCGGAAGGACCGGGCCATCTGCCCGACCTGTCGCTGGTGTCTCCCATCTTCCACGACGGGCGCCCCATCGCGCTGGCCGCGTCCACCGCCCACCACGTCGACATGGGCGGCTACGCGCCGGGCAGCATGCCGTTCGGGGTCACCGAGATCTACCAGGAGGGACTGCAGATCCCGCCGCTGCCGCTGGTCCGGCAGGACCGCTTCGACGAGAATCTGCTGCGCCTCATCGAGCAGAACGTGCGCACCGAGTACGAGGTGCGCGGCGACCTGATGGCCCAGTACGCCGTGGCCAAGAAGGCCGAGCAGCGCGTGGCGGAGCTGCTGGCGCGGGTCGACGCCGGCGAGGTGGTGCGCTACATGGCGGAGATTCTCGACCACGCCGAGCGCTGCATGCGCGCCGGCATCGCCGGGCTGCCCGACGGCACCTACCGCTTCGAGGACTTCCTGGACGACGACGGCGTCACCGACGAGCCGGTGAAGATCGCCGTGGCGGTCCGCATCGCCGGCGACGAGCTGAGCGCGGACTTCACCGGCAGCAGCGGCCAGGTGCTGGGACCCCTCAACGCCCGCATCAGCGCCGCGCAGGCCGCGGTCTACTACACCTGCAAGGCGGTGATCGACCCCGACCTGCCCACCTGCGCCGGTTCCTACCGTCCGATTCACGTCCACGCCCCGGAGGGCAGCATCCTGCAAGCGGCCTATCCGGCCGCCATCGGCCAGGCCAACATCCTCACCGACCAGCGCGTGGTGGACGTGCTGCTGGGCGCCCTGGCCCAGTGCGTGCCGGAGCGGGTGTGCGCCGCCTGCAGCGGCGAGATGAACCTGGTCAACATCGGCGGCATCGACAGCCGCCCCGGCCCCACCGAGGGGGTCTACTACAACTACGTGGAGACCTACGCCGGCGGCCAGGGGGCGTCCCACGACCTGGATGGCGGCGACGGCGTGCACACCCACCTCACCAACACCCGCAACGCCGCGGTGGAGGTGATCGAGAGCACCTATCCGCTGGAGGTGGTGCGCTACGGCCTGCTGCCCGACACCGAGGGGGCGGGGAAACAGCGCGGCGGCTGCGGCATGATGCGCGAGCTGCGCTGCCTGGCCGAGCGCACGGTGGTCAGCATGGGCTCCGACCGGCGCCGCTTTACGCCCTGGGGCCTGGAGGGCGGCCACCACGCCGCGGGGGCCCACGCCTACGTCACCTCCCCCGACGGCAGCGTGCGCGAGGTGCCGACCAAGGTGGTGGTGGAGCTGGGCAAGGGCGACCTGTTCCGCGTGGAGACCCCCGGCGGCGGCGGTTGGGGCGACCCGCAGCAGCGTCCGGCGGCAGAAGTGCAGCGCGACGTTGCCGAGGGTCTGGTAAGCGAACGGCGCGCCCGCGACAGGTACGGCCGGGAACGCCGGTACCCCGATCGTTGATCGCGATCTCCCGCCACGCAGACATCTGCCAGGCAGCCGAGCAAATCGTATCGGCGACCGCTACCCGGTGGCCATGCCGGGGTACCTAGCGCAGATCGACTCCGGAGGTGATCGCCGCATGCCAAGACGGGTGCTCACGCTCGAGTCGTGCCAGTTCCGCTTCGGTATAGGGAAACAGGTCCATGCCGACTGGAAAGCCGAACGGCAGGTAGTCGCCGATCCGGTCGCGCACAGGCCGGGCCGACCCGGAGATCACCACGCACACGTCAACGTCGCTGCCGGGCGTCGGAGTGCCGTTGACCCGTGAGCCGAACCAGATGATCCTGCGCACCTCCGGTCGCGTCTCGGTGATGTCACGGGCCCAGAGTCGAACAGCCGCTTCGACGGTCCTCTGGTTGTTCGATTTGACTACGAGCGAAGCTGATGAGCCTCTCGGCACAGGGGATGGCATCGTCGGAGTCCTTTCTCGTATAGAAGTCGACCGGGGCGCCCGTGTCGAAGCCGTTCGGGTAGCGCGTGGGTAGGTAATGCTTGTCGAGACTCTTGGCACAGGTTATCAACTCCTCCCCGGCCTGCTCGGCGGTCGTCACCAGACCGAGCAGCGCAGTAACCGTAGGTCCCCACGCGTCCGCCCCGCGGCTCAGGATGACTGCTTTGATCGACTTCTCGGCCGCCTGCTGCGCCGCGAAGCACGCCCACTCATGCGCGCCGTGGTCGCGCGCCTGACGGGCGTGGCGGAGATCGGCGTCCGCCTGCCGAAGCCAGTCCTGGTGACGCGCGGCCATGACATACTGTAACACGGCCGCGGAGTTCTGGTACTCCCAGGCCGAAGTCGGCGCCTCTATTCGCTTGCCGAGCACCGGCGATACGCGGCGTCGGCAGCGGCTCCTTGGCATCGTAACGTCCCGGCTCGATCAGATTGGCCGCACCTCGATCTGCGACACCAGCGCCGCGCCGCCGCGGGCGCTGAGGCGCAGCTCCCTGCCCGCGGGGCCGAGCCGGCGGGCAACCAGGGTGTAGCGGTCGTCGACGCAGAGGTCGATGATCCCGGCGTTGACGATCAGGTCGAGGGCGAAGGGACGGTCCAGACCTGCGACCGGCGCCAGCGCCGGCGGCTCCGCTCCGGCCCCAGCCTGGTCGAGCGGGCCGGTGATCGCCACCCGCCGCTGCGCTGGATCCAGGTGCACCCCGATCCCCTGACCGCCGGCATCGGTGAGGCCCAGGCACAGGGAGGCGCCTTGCGGCTCGACCCGCAGCCTGATGCGGGCGTTGGCCGGGATCTCCGCCACTCGCGCGGCTGCTTCCTGCGCGCCGGTCGCCGCCAGCCGCAGCCGGCCGCCCTGCCAGCTCGTCTCGCCGCCCAGCGGCGCGGGCGCCAGAGGCAGCGGCGGGCCGGCTCGCGGGATCATCTCGGGCGCGAACTTCGTGCCCAGGCCGCCGTCGGCAAACTGCACCAGCTCGCGGAACAGCAGGTCGCCGCCCCAGCCCGCGTGGCCGATCCAGCCGGCCGCCAGCAAGCGGTTGCCGGTGAAGGGAGCGGTCTTCGGATAGTTCAAACCGGCCAGCGGCTCGGGGTGCTGCTCCTCCCAGGGGCCGGCGACGGACCGCGACTTCCAGAGCCGGTTGCCCATGGCGAGGTAGTACCAGTCGTTCCAGGTGAACAGGTGAGGGCAAGCGCCCATGGTGCCGGCGGCGAGGAACGGTTGCGGCTGGCGGCTCCACGCCGACAGGTCGGTGGACTGGTAGTGGGCGACCAGCGGCGTGCCGTCCCCGGCCCGGTCCTGGGTCAACAGGTGGAACCGGCCGCCGTGCTCGTCATGGAAGATCGAACAGTCGGCGCAGCCGGTGGCGCTGGTCGGCACTACCGGGACCGGGTCCTTGCGGTAGTGAACGCCGTCGCTGCTGACGGCGCGGAACGCGCCGCTGCCGGGGTGCGGCTTGTCCTCGAACTGGCAGCGTCCGCCGCAGTCGGTGTAGAACGCGTAGTAGCGCCCGTCGTGGTGGATGAAGTCGCCGGTGCCGATGGCGCACTCCCAGGTGTGGCTGAGCGGTATGGCCAGGGGGTGGCGCTGCCAGTCGATCAGGTCGGTGGTGGAGAGGTGGGCGTACTGGTGCGCGCCCAGGTTCCACTTGCTGGTGTGGTGGCGCCGGTCGAACAGGTAGAACA
>JAKZWC010000124.1:0-22019 GCA_047515735.1 Spirochaetales bacterium
GCGCCGTCGCGGGGTCCGTGGAGGCGCTGTTGCCGGCGGCGCCGATCCAGGGACGGTAGACGTACCGCGCGCGGTCGGCGAAGCGACGGTCGGCGGCGCGGGCGGCGAGCGCCAGCTCCACCATCTGCGCGCGGCGGCGGATCTGCTCGGCTGCGAATTCCCCCTCCACCGTGGAGCGCGCGTGGTAGCCGAAGTAGACCGTGACGCGCAGGTCCGCGGAATGATTGGGGTACGAGCAGTGCACCAGATTGCGGTTGTGGATGACCACGGCGCCGGCCGCCGCCGGTACCGGAATCGATCCCGGCAGGCGCTCGCCGTGGCTGGCGAGCTGGGCGGCGATGTCCACCCGGCCGTTGCGGTGGCTGTCGGGCACCACGTACAGGCAGCCGTTGCTCATGTCGGAGTCGTACAGGTAGATGCCGAAGTTCATGCCGCGCTCGGGACCCTCTCCGGTGGAGAAGAGGCCATCCTGGTGCCATCCGAACGGCGTGCCGACGTGCGGCAGCTTGATCACGATACACTCGGCGAACGGTACCCAGTCGGGGCCGTACAGCGCTTCCACCGCCTGCAGCAAGCGCGGATTGGCGTACACCTTGAGCAAGTCCGCGGACCGGGACAGCGGCATGTTGACGCGGTTCAGCACCGCCGTGCCGTCGTCGCGCCGCAGAAACGAGTAATCATCCGGATGTGGAACCGGGCTGCCCTCCCGGTCGCGGGGCTGGTCCGGTCCGATGGGCGCTTCCGCCAGCAGTTGCCCCACCGCATTGCGCAGCAACTTGACTTCGGCGCCGCTCACCATGCCGCGGGCAATCACGTAGCCGTGCCGGCGGTACTGGGCGACCTGTGCGGGACTCAGCATGGCCGCAGTATGCCCGGTGCCGCGCACTCCCCGCTACCGGCTGCAGCGCGGCGGAATCGCCCGCGGCCGGGTCAGCGGCGCGCCACCCGCGGGTCGGCGATGGTGCGCAGCAGCAGCCAGCCGAGCAGCGACAGCACCACGCCGGCGATGAACACCGGGCGGAAGTCCACCAGATCGATCAGCCAGCCGGCCGCGATGGGGGCGGCCAGGGAGGGCACGGCGAGCACGGCGGTGGTGAGGGCCACGTAGGTGGGTACCCGGCCGCCGGCGCCCAGGTCCATGGTCAGGCTCGGTCGCGCCACCTTGATGCCGGCGTCGGAGATGGTCAGCAGCGCGAACGCGGCGTACATCCACCCGGCGCCGGGTGCGAGCACCATCACCAGCCCGGCGGCGGCACCCAGCAGGGCCGCCGCCTCGATGGCGGAGCGATGGCCAAAGCGGTCGCCCCACCAGCCCAGCAGCGGCGTGCCGAGGGCCTGGCTGATCAGCGCCGCCATGGTGAGGGAGGCGGCGAAGGCGTCGCTCACGGCGAACGTCTCCCTTCCGTAGACAATGTAGAACGTGACTCCCAGGGTGCCGAAGATCACCAGCATCTGGCTGACCAGGAAGCGCGCGAAGTTGGGGTCTCCCCGCAGCACCGCCGGCAGTTCCTTCAGGTAGGCGCCGAGGCGGATCCGGGGGCGGTCGGCACGGCGCGGCGGCTCGCGATTCAGCGTCAGGAAGGACCAGGAGATCGCCTGGCCGGCGAAGGCCAGCACGAAGCACAGCCCGAACGACAGGGGAAAGTCGACGGTTTCCAGGATGTGGCGCGCCAGCAGCGCGCCGGCCGCCCCCATCAGCCCGCCGAACGCGCTGCCGAGCCCGAACATCAGCCCCTTGCGGTCGGGATGGATGATGTTGGCCAGCATGGCGCGCCAGGCCGGGCTGGCGACGCCGACGGCGCCCTGCGAGAACAGCAGCATGGCCACCAGGAAGGCATAGGAGAACCACCCCGGCGCCGTCGGCCACAGCAGGATGCCGAGCCCGAGGATCAGCCACGGGACCCGCTCGAAGACGCTGACCTTCACGATCCACGGCTTCTTCCGCTCCAGCGACTCGGCGCGCGCGGCCATCAGCAGCTGCGGCACGTGGGACGCCACGATGTAGATGGCGGGGATGAGCCCGATCAGGACCCGCGACTCGGTCAGGTAGCTGACGTAGAGGGGCAGGATCGTAGAGATGAACACGAAGCTGCCGGCCAGGTTGACGAACGCCAGGTCGCCGATGTTGACCCAGAAGTTCCAGCCCGCGTTGCGGCGGATCGCCGCCCGATAGGCGTCGTCGTAGTGGCGCCCGGATCCGATCACCGGCGGCTATACGGGGGCCACCGACTCCCAGGTGCCGCTGTCCCAGGAGCGTGCCACCGCCTGCTGCACCCGCGCCACCGCGGCGGCCGCCGCCAGGCTGGCGCGCCCCGGCACGCCCTGTGCCACGGCGCCGAGAAACTCGGCCAGCTCGATGGTGAGGGTGTCGTCGTAGCCGATGGGGATGCCGGCGCCGGGGTTGAAGCGCCCGTGGTAGGGATGCTGCGGCCCGCCTAGGGCCTGGGTAAAGCCGTCGCCGGCGTCGCCCCGGTCGTCGGCGAGCCGCACCTGCAGCTCGTTGAGCCGTTCGAAGTCCCAGGCCAGCGCGCCGCGGCGGCCGTTCACCTCGAACGCCATCTGGCACTCCGGTCCGAAGATCACCCGGCACGCCTCCAGGGTGCCGCGCGCCCCGCCCGCGAACTCGGCCAGGATGCCCACGTAGTCTTCGTTGGTCACCGGACCGGTGGGGCCGCCACTCTTGGCGCTGAAGTGGGTGCCCTCGCCGGGCGTCGCCAGCGGCCGTTCGGTGATGAAGGTGTGCTGCTGGCTCACCACCCGCCGGATCGGGCCGGCGATGAAGTGGGCGGTGTCCAGCACGTGCGAGATCAGGTCGGCCAGGGTTCCGCTGCCGGCCAGCTCGCGCTGGAAGCGCCAGGAGAGCACGCCGCCGGGGTCGCGCCCGTAGCCGCTGAAGAAGCGCCCGCGGTAGTGGGTCAGCTCGCCGAGCCGGCCGCCATCGATCAGGCGCCGCGCGTGCTGCACCATGGGCGCCCAGGCGTAGTTGTAGCCCACGCCGCTGACGACGCCGGCCCGCTGTGCGGCCGCGGCCAGCGCCAGGGTTTCCTCCGGGCTGCGGCCCACCGGCTTCTCGCAGAACACGTGCTTGCCGGCGTCGATCGCGGCCTCCACCATGGTACGGTGCAGGTAGTTGGGCGCGGTGACGTTCACCACCTCAACGTCCGCCGCGGCCACCACCTCGCGCCAGTCGCCGGTGGTGCGGGCAAAGCCGTACTCCCGCTGCGCCGCGCTCCGGCGCCCGTCGACTTCGTCGGCGCACACCACCAGCCGCGGCTCCAGGCCGCGGTCGGCGAACCGGTGGCGCACTTGCAGGTAGGCGCGGCTGTGGGCACCGCCCATCCAGCCCATGCCGATCACCCCGATGCCAAGCTGCCTGCTCATCGCCGCCCATCATCGCACGCCGCCGCGCGCCCGCGCCAGATCCCGCCACTACGGCGGCACATCTCCGGATGCTCCGTTGTGGCGTGCTATACTGGCAACATGCCGACACGCGTGTCCGCCGCCATTGACCTGGAACCTGAGCTGCTCACCGCCGAGGACTTCCTGGAGTGGCTTGAACCGGGAAGCAGCGCCGACCTGCTCGACGGAGAGATTTTCATGCATTCACCGGTATCGGTACCTCACGCCGATCTGCTGAACTTCCTTGATGGCGTTCTGCGATTGTACATCGACCGCCGCCGGCTGGGTTTCCTGTATCGCGAGGTGGTCGCCGTGCGGCTCAGCTCCCGCAACGTCTTTCTGCCCGACTTGGCGTTCTATCGCGCGGACCGCCAGGGACTGATCCGAGACAATCACGTGGAGGGAGCGCCCGACCTGGTGGTCGAAGTGCTGAGTCCGAGAACCGCAGACCGCGATGTCGGCCCGAAGTTCGCGGAGTACGAGCAGCATGGCGTGATCGAGTACTGGATACTGGATCCGGAGACGCTGGCGCATCGCTTCTACCGCCGCGACGGAGAGCTGCTGGTGGAATACGCGGCGGACGAGTCCAGGATCGAGTCGCAGGTCGTGCCGGGGTTCTTCGTCGTGCGGGAATGGCTCGACCCGCGGCGTCTTCCGCAGATCACCGAATCGCTGGCACTGATCGAAGGCTGACGGACCGGCGCCGGCGCGGCGCCTGCCGGCGGCGACACCTCCGAACGGTTGGCGTATGCTATCGGTGTCATGGCGGAGCTGAAGGTTGGAATCGTCGGCTGCGGAGGACGCGGCCGCGGCCACGCGCGGCACATCGCGGGGCTGGACGGCGTACGGCTGGAAGCGGCGTGCGATCCGGCGGCGGCCACGCGCAGGGCGGTGGCGGCGGAGTTCGGGATCCCGCACCAGTACGACGAGCCGCGGCAGATGCTGGCGACGGGATCGCTCGACGCGGTGGTGGTCAGCGCGCCGCCGGAGTTCAACTTCGCGGCGGCCCTGCCATGCCTGGAAGCGGGCGTGGACACCCTGGTGGAGAAGCCGCCGGGTCTGCGCGTCGCCGAGACCCGGCAGCTGCAGGAAGCGGCCGCGCGCAGCGGTGCCCGCTGCATGGTGGGCTGGAACCGCCGCTTCAACCCGCTCATCGTCGAGGCGCGGCAACGCGTCGCCGAGCGCGGGCCGCTGGTTACCATCGTGGGCGAGTTCCACAAGAACCTGGCGCAGATCGAGGCCCAGGGCAAGATCGCGGAGCCGGTCCTGGCGCGTTTCCTCTACGAGACGCCGATCCACTCCATCGACATCGTGCGCGCCCTGGCCGGATCGCCGGTGAGCGAGGTGCACGCCGTATCCCGCAGTTCGGTGTCGCGCCACCGCGATGTGTTCGGGGCGCTGATCCAGTTCGAGAACGGCTGCGTCGGCCATCTCATTGCAAACATGACCGCCGGCGCACGGCTGGAACGCTACGAGCTGCACGGCGCCGGAATCTCCGTTTACCTGGAGGGGGTGAGCCGGGGCCAGGTGGTAGAGGATGACGCGGTGACCGAACTCACCGTCGCGCGCGACAGCACCCTGGAGCAGGACCGCTTCTTCTTGGACCGCGTACGCGACGGCCGGCCCATCGCCGCGCCGGCAGCCGATCTGACCGAGGCGGTGGCGACCATGGAGCTGGCGGCGCGCATCTTCGGCGACTGAGCGCCGCCGAGCGGTGAGGCCCCGGCGTCATTGGACGCCGGCCGCGGCCAGGGCGGGGGTCGGCAGCGGCCGCGGCGACGCCGCCAGGGTACGGTTCAGGGCCGAGATCAGCGCCAGCGCGGAGGCCTTGGCGATGTTGGGGTTGGTTCCTACCCCGAAGCGCTGGGTGCCGTCGTCGCGGGCGATCTGGATGTAGGCGATGGCGGTGGAGTCGGTGTCCTGGCCGAGGGCGTGCTCGGAATAGTGGGTCAGCCGGAAGTCGTTCAGGCCCGCCTGCCCGAGGGCGTCCTTGAGCGCGTCGATCGGCCCGTTGCCGCTGCCGCTCAGTTCCATCTCGGCGCCGTCCACGGCGACGGTCAGGGTGCCGTGCATGCGTGAGCTGTCCTCGGCATCGCTGGCGATGGCGTAGTCGAGGAAGCGCAGCGGCGCGTCCGCCTCCAGGTATTCGCGCTGGAAGGCGCGCCAGATTTCATGCGCCTCCACCTCCCGGCCGCTGCGGTCGCTCAGTTTCTGCACCACCTGTCCGAACTCCGGCTGCATGGTCTTGGGTAGCTGGCAGCCGAACTCCGTCTCCATCACGTAGGCGACGCCGCCCTTCCCGGACTGGGAGTTGATGCGGATGATCGCCTGGTAGGAGCGGCCGACGTCGGTGGGGTCGATGGGCAGGTAGGGGACCTCCCACAGACTGTGGGGATCGTCGCTCTGCGCCGTCATGCCCTTGTTGATGGCGTCCTGGTGGGAGCCGGAGAAGGCGGTGAACACCAGCTCGCCGGCGTAGGGATGGCGCGCGCCCACCGGCAGCTCGGTGCAGTAGTCGGAGACCTCGATCAGGCGGCTCAGGTCGTGCAGGTCGAGGCCGGGATCGACGCCCTGGGTGTACAGGTTGAGGGCCACGGTGACGATGTCCACGTTGCCGGTGCGCTCGCCGTTGCCGAACAGCGTGCCTTCCACCCGGTCTGCGCCGGCCATCAGTCCAAGCTCGGTGGCGGCCACGCCGGTGCCGCGGTCGTTGTGGGTGTGCAGGCTGAGGATGATGCTGTCGCGGCGCTGCACGTGGCGCAGGAACCACTCGATCTGGTCGGCGTACACGTTGGGGGTGGCCAGCTCCACCGTTGCCGGCAGGTTGATGATCATGCGCCGCTGCGGGCTGGGGTCCCAGGCCTCGATCACCGCGTCGCACACCTCCACCGAGAAGTCCAGCTCGGTGCCGGTGAAACTCTCGGGGGAGTACTCGTAGAGGATCTCCGTGTCGGTCCGGTCGGCCAGCTCGCGGACCAGGCGAGTGCCCTCCACCGCGATCCCGCGGATGGCGGCGCGGTCCATGCGGAACACCACGCGGCGCTGCAGCTCGGAGGTGGAGTTGTAGAGGTGGACGATCGCCCGCGGGGTCCCTGCGATGGCTTCGAAGGTGCGCCGGATCAGGTGGTCGCGCGACTGGGTGAGCACCTGCGGATACACGCCGTCGGGAATCAGGCCGCGGTCGATCAGGGTGCGCGTGAAGTCGAAGTCCACGGCGGAGGCGGAGGGGAACCCCACCTCGATCTGCTTGAAGCCGATGCCCGCCAGCAGGGAGAACATGCGCAGCTTCTGCTCCAGGTTCATGGGGTTGATGAGGGCCTGGTTGCCGTCGCGCAGGTCGACACTGCACCACAGCGGCGCCTGCGTCAGCGTACGGTTCGGCCACTGACGGTCGGGCAGATCGATGGTGGGGAACGGTCGGTACTTGGTGCTGGTGCCTCGCTGCACGGTGTCCTCCTCGGTAGCGCCGGCGCCGGCGCAAAAAAAAGCCCGGGTCCGCAGTCGACGATAATCGACTGTGAGCCCGGGCTGCTGCTTGCTGCGCCGTTCGCTACATGCGGTCTCCGGCGGAGCACGCGGCAACCCAGGCCGTTAGGCCCAGTAGGGTGAGAAGCAGTAGCTGTAGTGTCGGGAGCTGTCGCATGTCCTAACCGAAGTCCGCGCCTAACCTACCGCAGACCGCGGCAGAGTGGCAAGTAGTTTATCCACTACGTGCATCATGCACTACGTGCATCATGCACTACGTGCATTTGGCGCTATCCCTTGAGCGCTCCCGCGGTCAGTCCGCTCACGAACTGGCGCAGGGCGATCCCGAACACCACTACCAGGGGCAGCGTGGCGATGACGAAGCCGGCCATCATCGGCCCGTACTGGGTCAGGTAGGCGCCCTGGAAGAAGCGCAGACCCACCGCAACCGGGCGCAGCGCGTCGCTTGGAATCGCCACCAGCGGCCAGATGAAGTCGTTCCAGGTGGCGAGCAGGTGCACGATCAGGATGGTGATCACCACCGGCACTGACAGCGGCAGTCCGATCAGCCAGTAGCAGTGCAGCCTGTTGGCGCCATCCATGTAGGCGGACTCGAAAATCTCCTCCGGCAGGTTGGCGAAGAAGGTGCGGAACACCAGGATCGAGAACGGCTGGCTGACCGCGATCCAGGGCAGGATGAGGGCCCACGGCGTATTGATCAGGCCGAACTGTCTCACCTCCATGAACAGCGGCACGAGCTGCAGCACCGAGGGAATCATGAGCAGCGAAATGGTCGCCAGGAACAGGAAATTGTCGCCGGGAAACCGGTAGCGGGCAAAGGCGAAGGCGGCCAGCGAGGCGAACAGGGCGATGCCGGCGATGCTCACCGTGCTGTAGTAGGTGCTGTTGAACAGGTATACCGATACCACTTCCCAGGCGATCGCGTAGTTGCTCCAGGTCAGCGGAAACATCGGCAGCCAGAACTCGTGGTAGAACTGGCTGAGGCTCTTGAACGAGGTGATCAACATGAAGACGAAGGGAAAGAAGGTGAGCACCGCGATCAAGACGAGAATGGAGAACGCGAGGATCCGTGACAGGGACATGGCCAGCTAGCGCCGGGCGACGTATGCGGTCTCGACCTTGATGCCCTTGAAGTTCAGGTAGGTGAGTCCGAATATCAGGATGAACAGGACGAAGCCGATGGTGGTGGCATACCCCATGCGGGCGTACCAGAAGGCCATGTTGTACATGTAGAGCCCCGGCACCAGGGTGGCGAATCCGGGGCCGCCCTCGGTGAGGATGAGCTGCACGCCGAAGCTCTGCAGGGAGTTGATCACGCTCAGGATCAGAATCAACTTGACCTGTCCCAGCACCATCGGCAGGTCGATGTACCAGAATCTCCGGAACACGTTCACCCCGTCGATCAGGGCGGAATCGAGGATCTCGCCGGAAATCGCCTGCAGCCCGGACAGGTAGATCAGCAGGGAGAACCCGCCCACCCAGGGGAACCCGATGAACATCATCGCGAGCAGGGCGAAACGCGGATCGCCGAGCCACGCGTGGCGCAGATTCTCCAGCCCGATGAGGCTCAGGAACTGGTTGATGATGCCCACTTCGGCGTCGTAGATGAATCCCCAGACCAGGACCATGACGATGAACGGCACCACCATCGGAAACACCAGCATGGCGCGCGACACGTACTGCAGCCGCGCCGACTTCATGCCTCATATGGTTCTCGAGTTTATTGCGCGGCTACCTGGAACTGATATTCCCCGGAGCCGACTTCAAAGGTCACGTAGTCTCCAGCGGCGTGAGCCGCCGTGATGCCGGATGTGCCGTTGCGGAAGGCACCGTCCTGCCACACCACCCGCGCGCCTTCGCGGATCACCGGCTGTGCCAGGCCGGCCGCCGGCAGCGCCACCTGGGCGCTGCAGTTGACCGGCACGCTCACCTGGAGTTGCAGCGTATCCGCGGTGCGCGTCCAGCGTGAGCTGATAGTACCGTTGACCGTCGCCACGGTGGCGGCGGCGCTGGTCAGGTCGGCGAGCAGGCGCGGCTTGACGACCACCTGCCGGAAGCCGCGCCCGGCAAGGGCGATGCCCGCCAGGTAGCGGTACAGGAACACCGCCACACTGCAGAACATCTTCATGTTGAGGCTCAGGATGCCGCCCTCGAAGCTCTCCCATACCGTGGTGGCGCCGTTGGCTATGGTATGTCCCCAGCTCGGATAGGTGGTCTGGGTGGCGATTCGGTACATCACCTCGCCCTGGCCGTGCTCCGGCAGGACCTGTTGCAGCGCGCCGGCACCGATGATGCCGGTCGACAGGTGGCCGTCGTGGCGGCCTTCGATGTCGTCCACCAAGCTGGCCAGCGCTGCCGCTTCGTGGGCCGCGGGAACCAGGCCCAGCGAGAGGGCCAGGGCCTGAGAGGTCTGGCTGCCGCCGGCGTAGCGGCCGCTCGCCGGGTCCAGGAAGCGCCGGTTGAAGGCGTCCCCGATGGCGTCGGCCAGAGCCCGGTAGCGCGCGGCTGCGGCCTCTTTGCCGAGCGCGGCGGCGGTGTCGGCGACGATCTGGGCGTCGCGGAAGTAGTAGGCGGTGGAGGTCAGCGCCACCGGCGTGTGCAGCGGCTTCCAGCAGCTGACGCCGTCGGTCTGTGGCTCCATGTAGTCGCCCAGCCCCTCCTCGATGACGTGCTCCTGCGCCATGGTGCCCAGGTAGTCCACCAGCCGCCGCATGGCGTCGTAGTGGCGCTCCAGCACGCGCCGGTCGTCGTAGTACTGATGGATCGCCCACACGAACAGCGGATAGGTGCTCATCCATGCCGGCCACGGCTGCCATGACGACTCGCGCCAGTGGATCGGACTGATCACCGGCAGGTCGCCGGCGGCGCGCTGCGAGCCGCGGATGTCGTCCAGCCACTTGCTCCACAGGCTGGCCACGTCGAAGGTGTACAGGTAGTCCTCGACTACGAAGCCGGGGTCGCCGAGCCAGGAAACCCGCTCGCTGCGCTCGCCGGCGTCCTGCAGGGCGCCCTGGAAGCTGGTGCGGAAGGTCCATTGCACGTTGCGGTGGATCTGGTTGAGCAGCTCGTTGGAGCACTCGAAGGTGCCGGTGCACGGCACTTCGCTGTGCACCACGCGTCCCTCCAGTTGCTCGAGACGCGGCGCTTCCGGCAGACCGGAGATTTCGACGTAGCGGAAGCCGTGCAGGGTAAAGCGCGGCTCCCACACCTCTTCGCCGTTGCCGCTGAGGATGTAGGTGTCGGTCTGGCGCGCGTCGCGGTTGTTGCGCTGGTCGACGAAGCCGTCGGCGTACAGCCGGCCGCCGTGGCGCAGGCTCACCTCGGCGCCGCGCTCGCCGCGTACCCGCAGCCGCACCCAGCCGCTGAAGTGCTGGCCGAAGTCGACCACGTATACCGGGCCGTACTGGTAGCGCGGCGAGCTGATGTTGACCGCGGGCAGCGTCTCGCTGACCGAGATCGGCTGGATCACCTGCGCCTGCAGTGGCCCCACCGGCTCGGGGGCGAGGATGGCAGGCTGCCAGGCAGAGCCGTCGAAGGCCGGCCCGGACCAGCCGGGCTGCTCCAGGCGCGCGTCGTAGAATTCGCCGTCGCACAAATCGTTGGCCAGGATCGGGCTGGCCGAGGCGCGCCAGGAGGGGTCGCTCGCCACGGTGTGGCGGCCGCCGTCCGCGGTCTCGATGACCAGTTGCACGATGGCGCGCGGCGCCGCCCCGTAGGGTTCGGCCCGCGGGTCGGCGCGCAACTCCGGCGCGCGGTCCGAGCTGTACCAGCCGTTGCCCAGCCACACCCCCACCGCGTTGCCGCCCTGTTGCAGCAGGCCGGTCACGTCGTAGCTGCTGTACAGCACGCGGTCCTGCAGCTCCGGCTCCTGGTCGTTGTGGTAGAAGGTGGGCGCCGGGTCGAGCACGCGGTCGCCCACCTTGGCGCCGTTGAGGTACAGCTCCGAGAAACCGAGTCCCGCAACGTACGCCCGCGCCCGCGTCACCGGTGCGGGCAACGAAAACTCCGTGCGCAGCAGCGGCGAGGAGATGGCGGGGTCGGGCGCGCAGATCCAGGACGCCGCCCAGTCGGAGGCCTCCAGCAGCGCCATCTCGAACCACGCCGGCGCACTCCACGGCCCGGGGCTACCGGCCTCGTCCCAGACCTGCACCGCCCACCAGCAGCGTTCGCCGCTGGCCAGCGCGCGTCCGCCATAGGCTACGTTGGTGGAACCCGCCGCGGCCACGCGGCCGCTGTCCCAGACGCCGCCGCGGCCGGCGCTCAACTCCTCCGCCGTGGCGGCGACCAGGATCCGGTAGGCGCTCTGCGCGCGGCCGCGGGACGGCGCCGACTCGGGCACGGCACGGAACTGCCAGCATAGCCGCGGTATCCGCACGTCGACGCCCAGCGGATCGACCAGATACTCGCAACGCAGATAGGTGGCGCACAACGCGCCCGTCGCAACGAGGTCGGCTGGAGTCAGAGCATGTCCTCCGAATGCCGGCAACGGCGCAGACGCTCACCCGGCGGGATTCCGCGAGTATGCCGGAGCCTCTTTCGCCCGTCAAGTTATCACACGAGAGGCGGAAGGGAGCAGATACGGCACGTCATGGAGGTGGTGGGGAGACGCGCGACTCAGCGCCGTATGACTCCAGGTACTTTACGGATACCTCCACATCGTTGAGCCGTAGTTCTGAGATAACGGCGGGGTTGCCACGGTCCAGCCGGACTTGCAGTTCGTTGTGGCGCGTCGTCAACACCGCCGGATCCAGGTTCACCTCCACCGTATATTGCAGTGGATATTCGTCCCGGAGAAGTGTGTGGTGCACGTGCGTTCCGTTCAAGGACAGCGCGAGCATATGGTCACCACCGGTCAGATCCCGCAACCGGAGCGTGAGCATTACCGTCATCGTGAGACCAGGGGCCGCCGCCTCATCGCGGTCATCGGACAAGTAGAAGTGCAGGACCACTGCGTTGCCCTCTTCCAGTCGAACCGGCAGCTCGGTGCGGGCCGACGCAGTGCCCATTTCCGACCTCAAAAAGCGGTCTTGAAGGCTCTCGGACCACTCCTGGAACGCGCCGCTGTCGATGTACCGATGCGAGACCCCCAGATTGTCGATCTTATAGTGCTTGTTGGCAAATCGAAGCGCATCCGGATCACCTATCTCGCGTAGCGGCGCGAAGTCATAATCGCTGCCCAGGCCGTAATCATGGCTGTCCCGTAACGCGTTCATATTGAACAGGTGAATGCCGTCGGCTCCCACATGGTAGGCGTAGGCCGCTGCCGCCCGGAACGCCTCTCGACTGTAGGCGAGTTGCTGAAAGGCGGCTTCCACTTTCAAAGAGAGATAGAACGGACAGCCCGCGCTACGCGCCTTCTCGGCGTCGTCCGAGATCGGGAGCTGAATGATGTCATCGATTCCCGCGATCAAGCCATCGATCCAGCCATTCTCTAGCCATGCTGCAATGTCCAGTCCTAGGGCAGCGGACGCGGCCAACGGCAGGCTTCTGACGTTGAGACGCAGCCGCTTGTTGCGAGCGACAGCTACCTCGTCCAGGCAGGCGCGAACCCTGCCGACAAGTTCCGTCATCAACCCGGCCCTATGCTGCGCCTCGCCAGGTTTGAAGTAGATGGGGTGGCGCAGGAAGTCGAGCTCGACACCGTCGAGGTCGTAGTTCTGGCAGGCCTCCGCGATCAACGCTACACGGAAATCGCGCACCGGGGGATGCGCGTAGTCGAATCCGATGTGACACAGACGAGTCAGCTCCGGGTGATCACCTATCAGGTATTCCGGATGCTCGCGCTTGAACCTGGAGATGTATCCCCTGATGTTTGCCTCGTTGAACGCACCCGCTTCGAACACCGGAAACCGCATCGGAATATCCGTACCCATGATTCCGGGGGTGTTTCGCTCCACTGGCCGACCGTCGTGCAGGTCGTTCATCCGGAAACCCAGGAATACGTCCAGACCATGCCGGTGACCATGCTCGATCACTACCTCAGGCGGATCGTATCCCTGCTCAATCATGGTGCGCACGCGGTGCGCGTGCAGGTGCCAGATCTTCGACTGAAAGGGCGGGGGTAGTTCGTAAAAGCGTTCGCCGACGTCGGTCTTGTGGCAGTACAGGTTGGCAGCTCGGCCGGGCCCCTGCTGGGCGGCCACGTACCCATTGTCTGTCCCCAAGGTCCAGGTCACGGCGTCTACGTGGGTCCCGGCCAAGAAGCCGATCGTCTTGTCGACGAAGCCCTCGATGGAGAACGGCACACCGGTGAAGGGGTGAAAGGGACGCAGCAGCGTGCCACCGTCGTGATTGTAGATTATCCGGTAATGCGCACGGCTCATCCCTTCAGTCCTCCCATCGCAATGCCCCGGGTGAGAAACCGATTGAACACGAGGTACAACACGATGACGGGCACGGACATGATGACGGCGACACTCATGAGACGTTCGTAACGGAAGCCGAACTGCCAGTCCCCCTGAAGCCGAGTCAAAGCCAGGGGCAGCGTGGCGAACTCGTCCCGAAATACGATGAGCAGAGGCCAGATCAGGTCGTTCCAACTGCCGAGAAAGTGCAGCACCACCAAGGTAACGACGGCGACCCGCGCCAGCGTCAGAATCACCCGCCAGTAGATTTGCACCTCGTTACAGCCATCGATACGCGCCGAGTCGCAGAAATCGTTCGGGATCGGTAGCATTGTCTGCCGCATCAGAAAGACCCCGAATGCAGTCACGGAGGTGGGAATGATAAGTCCATGCAAGGAATTGAGAAGCTTGAGAGTTTTCGCAAGAATAAACAGCGGAATCATGATCACTTGAAATGGCACCATGATGCTGCTCAGGATGAACAAAAAGATGATTTTGCGACCGAAAAAGCTGAACTTCGACAACCCGTAGCCGGCCATTGAGGAGATCAGTACGTTTATCGCGGTAGTGGCTCCGGCCACCACCGTGCTGTTGTATATGTACCTGTTGAATGGCACACCAATCCACACGTCCGCGTAATTCTGCCATCTCACCTCGCGGGGAAGGAACTGGATGCTCGGCGCGATCACTTGGTCCTCTGGCTTCAGCGAGGACAGCACCATCCAGACTACCGGCACCATGAACACGGCAAGCCAGAATAGTAGAATCGAATACAGCACGATGCGGGTGATGGGGTTGCTGGGATACATCCTACACTCAACCTCGCAACTAGAACTCCGTCTCCCGTCCTAGTAGCCGCAGGTAGGCGAAGGTGCAGAGCAACATGATCGACACCACGATCATCGATTCGGCACTCGCCTTGCCCATGCGGAAACTCTCCATACCGTCACGATAGATGCGCAATGTCAATACTGTCGTGGCGTCGCCGGGGCCCCCCTCGGTCAACAGATAGAACGGGGCAAAATGACGAAAGTTCTCGGTCATCTTCAGGATCGCGGTGAGCAAGAAGACGGGCACCATCAACGGCACTATCAAGCTTCTCAAGGTGACCCAGTAAGAGGCCCCATCTACCTTGAATGCATCGTACAGTTCACGTGGCATCAAGCGCAGGCCGGCGCCAAAGATGATCATGTAGAATCCAATCCGATTCCAAACCATCATCATGATGATCAGGGGCATTGCGAGTGTGAAGCTCGACTGCCACGGGGCTGCTACTCCTGTCAGAGTCTCACCGATGAGGGTGATCAAGCCATAGGGTGTGGACAGAAACCGAAACAGAATGGCAACTACCGTCAATGACAATATGGAGGGGAAGAAGAAGGCCGCTTTGAATACGCCGGAGAATGCCAGGTCGCGGTCGACGATCAGCGCCAGAGCGAATGCGACAGACAACGTAAGCACACCATCGACAAAAACAAAGTAGATCGTTACCGCAAGCGAATGCAAGAACTTCCGATCGCTTAGCAGGGCCACGTAATTCGAGATTCCGACAAACTCCCGTGGATTTCTGAGGTCCCACTTCGAGAAGCTGGTTACTAGTGCCGTCAGTAATGGATATAGGAAGAAAACAAGAAAAAAACACAGCGCAGGAAGGGCAAATAGAAAGCCGGCGAGCTTCCTGCGTTGACTGAGCGGCGATCCGGCGGGCACGAACGATCTCCAATCCCCGGTGCTCCCCCGCCATGGGTGGCGACCCCGAGTCGCTCAGCCCATGGCCGGGGGCGGGGTGCTGCGGTGATCAGCTATTGCGTGGCAAAGCTGTACGGAAGCTCGGCAAGATACTCCTCGAACTCCTCGTTTGCGACTTGCAGGGTGGCGGCAATGTCGGCATCTTCGAATACGATCTTGGCCAGTGCTTTCTGCCAAATCGCCGTCGCTTCGGGAGTCCTGATCTGTTCGCCTCCGGGGTTCGCAAGTATCCCGGAGAACATATCAAAGTCCTGCACGGCGCGGGCAGCGGCCGAAGTCTCGTATCCCTGCACCGGAACAAGCAAGCCAGTGGCGTTGAAGCTAGCGGCGTGATCCATGACCTCTTGTTGAAATCGCCACGCTTCAGTCTTGTTTTCGGACAGACTGGATACCGTCCACAGGCTACCAAACTTGGTCGAGTACGGTACGCCGTCGGCGTACTGTGGATTGGGGATAAACTTGACCCCGTCGCCGCCCTTGTATACGTCCGGATATTGCTCGATTACGGGACGGTACCAAGACCATATGGTATTCATCATCGAGGCGGTGCCATTCTGGAATTGCTCTCGCTTTATTGCCGCGTTCCGCAGCCCTCCGGGAGCAGAAACCTGGTACTTGAAGGTGCGGTCGCGAAAGGTCTGCAGCACGCGTTGCGACTCCGGAGAGGCGATGTTGGTCGACTTGCCGTCGGCGGTAAGCAGATCCTGACCAAGATTGCCGAGCATGTTGTAGTAGACCAGGATGGAGCCCTGCGGGTGAGTGGCGAGGCCGTATCCTTCGCGTGTGATTCTGTCTCCGTCACGGCGCGTGAGCTTCTGCCCCAGGCTGGCCACGGATCGGTCGCCGTCCACCCAGGTGAGCGGATACTGGGTGTCCGGATCCAATCCCGCTTCGCGAAAGTGCTCGGTGTTGATGATCATCGTGTAGCTGGAGACGTTGAGAATCACGCCGTAGTACGTGTCTCCCAGTCCCAGGATCCCGTGACCGCCGGCCCATAGGTCACCATACTCCGCCATGCTGCTTACACCAAACACTTCGGGGTCCACCGGGTCTACGTTGCGCAGGTGAACGTGGTTCGCCAGATAGGCATGCTGCAGTGCAACAACATCGGGCGCTGCATCGCCTTGACTGGATATGAGGAACTTCTCGTGGACCTCGTTAGTCCTGCCGGGCTGCTCATACAGCACCTTTACGTTCGGGTACTTCGCTTCAAACGAGGGAATTACCTGTTCGTTCAAGATGTTGATCATCGGCTCGTGCTGCCAGGTCCAGACCTCCAGCACTTTCTGCTCGGGCTCGCCCTGGCCCTCGGCCAAGATGGAAGCCGCTCCGAGCACGCCTATTACGAGGCTGCAGAGCAACGTCTTTTTGCTGATCGCTTTCACTTGGATCCTCCTCTGCCCACTGTGGGCGCCGTAGAGAGACCCCGTCTCTCTGTTACGAAAATCAACGGTGCCACGCCCAGCAAGCCCTGTCAACGCACGCCGCAAACCCCAAATCCTCGCTTGGTCCGGCGCCAGCCTGATACCTACGCGGTGGCGGCGGTGGGGAATTTCGGTGCCGGGTGGGCGAGGTGCGGTTCCGCTACCAGGTGCCGGTACACGTCGTTGCACGAGGCCAGGGTCAGGCCGGCGCGGCGGGCGTGCTGCAGCAGCAGGTCGATCTGCCCGGCGCCGCGGTCGACGCGGTAGATCGACCAGGGGTGGAACACGGGATCGTAGGTCAGTAGTCCCTGGTCGCGGGTGTACTCGATGCCGGGAGCGTAGGCCTCGTACACCGCGCGGCCAGTGGTGGGGAGCCGCGACGGGTAGCCCCACGGCAGCGCCGGCGGCCATGCCGTCGCCGAAGGCTGGCCGGTGAGGATATTGTCGTGCCAGGCATGAGCCGAGATCTCCAGCAGTTCGGGATAGCCGTCGTCGCTGAACCAGAACGGCTGCGTCAGCGGCGCCGGCGCGACGTGGTTCGGCTGCCAGCTCAGGGTGCGGACGTAGCGGTAGCCCGCCTCCCACAGCGCCTCCAGCAGCCGCGTCTCGCCCAGGAAGCCGTGGCCGAAGCCGCCCGGCGCGGTAAAGCCGATCACCTCACGTCCGAACAGGTCTTCGATCGCCCGCTTGGAGTCCACCAGCTCGCGGCGCACGGCGGCCGCATCGTCGCGGATCGCCACCATGTTCTCGTGGGTGTAGCTGTGCGACTCCAGATCGAACAGGTCATGATCGAGGATCTCCCGCAGGCGCGATCCCGCCGCCACGGCGAGCTGGGCGACGATGAAGAAGGTGGCCCGCGCCTGGTGCCGAAGGTGCACCTCGGCCACGGCCCGCACGCCGTCCAGGCATTCGTCGAGGCGTGCTCCCTCGTAGCTCACCATCTGCCGATAGGTCGTTGCGGAATAGGGCGTGTCACCGATCTCCCACCAGGGGTAGATCGCCTCGGTGTCGTATCCGGCTACATAGAAGGCCATGACGGCATGGACCCTACGCGGTGGCGCCCGAAGGTGCAAGCGGGATAGCGGGATAGCGGGATGCGGGGCGGGCAGCAACCGCTGGGGCGCGACTGCGCCTGGCGAGCCGAGCAAACTGGCGTGGGATCGACTCATCGAGCAGAATGCGCACGGCCTATGAGCAGTTCGCCCGCAAGCTCAAGCACTTCCTTGGCCTGTCGGCGGGACACCGAGGGGAAGGAATCAAGGAACTTGCTCAGGCTGTCACCGGCTTCCAGATGGTCCCACAGACTCTGGACTGGTACCCGTGTGCCGGCGAATACGGGAGTTCCTGACATGATCTCCGGGTCCTGCATGACCAAGCCGGAAAGGCTACGCATCTATCGTCTCGATGTCGGTGCAAGAAGCCCGACGCTGCCTCGGGCGGAGTCTCAGGCGTGTTCGCCGAGGTAGCGTTCCGCTTCCATGGCGGCCATGCAACCGCTGCCGGCGGCGGTCACGGCCTGCCGGTAGACCTTGTCCTGCACGTCGCCGCAGGCGAATACGCCTGGTTTGCTGGTGACCGTGGAGTCGCCCGGAGTGACCAGGTAACCGGTAGCGTCGGTCTCGAGCTGGCCGGCCAGGAATGCCGTGTTGGGCTCGTGACCGATGGCGAAGAACAGCCCGCCCGCCTCCAGCTCGCCGCCGGCGTCGGTCTTGACGTTGCGCACGCGCACGCCGGCCACCAGATCGTCGCCGAGCACCTCGGTCAGGACCGTGTCCCAGATCACCTCGATCTTGGCGTTGTCCAACACCCGCTGCTGCATCGTCTTGGAGGCCCGCATCTGATCGCGGCGCACCAGCATGGTCACGCTGCTCGCGTACTTGGTGAGGAAGGTCGCTTCCTCGGCCGCGGTGTCGCCCCCGCCCACCACCCCGAGACGCTTGCCGCGGAACACCGGCAGGGCGCCGTCGCATACCGCGCAGGCAGAGATCCCGCGCTGCCAGAGGCGTTCCGCGCCCGTGACATAAAGCCGCTTGGCGGTGGCCCCGGTGGCGATGACCAGCGTACGGGTGCGCACGGTGCCGCCACTCTCGGTAGTCACCGCGTAGGGCGCCGCGCCGAGATCCACTTCGCTGACGGTCTCGGTGACGATGCGGGCGCCGCTGCGCTGCGATTGCTGCCGCATGAGGTACATCAGCTCGGGGCCACCGATGCCGTCGGGAAAACCGGGGTAGTTCTCGACGTCGGTGGTGGTGGTGAGCTGGCCGCCGGCGGCCACGCCACCGGCCATGAACCCCTCGTACATCAGCGGCTCCAGCATGGCGCGGCCGGCGTACACCGCGGCGGTGTGTCCGGCCGGACCGGAGCCGACGATGAGGCAGTGCTCTATTTTTTCTGGCCCGCCGCCGTTGCCGTTTGCCATGGCGGCATGCTGGCGCGCTCCCATCTGCGGCGGCGTGAGGAGGTCACCTGCCCGGCGCAGCGGCGCGCGGACCCGGCGCCCCGGTTTCCGGCGCGCCGTAAGGCCCGCTGTCGCGGCTCGGCTCCTGCCATCTGTCAGGCGCTGGATGCAGAACAGATGGTGAGCCATGGTTGCCCTAAGCGGAGAAGCGCTCGGCTACGGCGTCCCAGTTGATGACGTTGAAGAAGGCGGCGATGTAGTCGGGACGCCGGTTCTGGTAGTTCAGGTAGTAGGCGTGCTCCCACACGTCCATGCCCAGCAGCGGAGTGTCGCCCTGCATCAGGGGGCTGTCCTGGTTCGCGGTGCTGTACACCGCAACGCCGCCGTCGGCGCTCTTGACCAGCCACGCCCAGCCGCTGCCGAAGCGCTTGGTGCCGGCGTCGGCGAACGCTTCCTTGAAGCCCGCGAAGCTGCCGCACGCCGCGTTGATGGCGTCGGCCAGGGCGCCGCTCGGCTCGCCGCCGCAGTCCGGTCCCATCACCGACCAGAACAGGCTGTGGTTGGCGTGGCCGCCGCCGTTGTTCTGTACCGCGGTGCGGATTTCGGCGGGTACCTGGGAGATGTCGCGCATCAGCTTCTCGATGTCCCAGCCCTCGAACTCGGTGCCGCCCACGGCGGCGTTGAGGTTGGTGACGTAGGTTGCGTGATGCTTGTCGTGGTGGATGGTCATGGTCTGCACATCGATGTGCGGCTCCAGGGCGTCGTATGCGTAGGGCAGGGGAGGCGTCTCGAAGGCCATTGGTAACTCCTCGTTATGGATCTGAGGTGGTGGATTCCGGGAGCGTCAGCAGCGGCTCCCGCGCCGGCAGCCAGTGCGGGCGCACCTCATGCGCAAAGTACTATCCCGCCCGGAGCACGTCAAGGTTGCGGGCCGGCGGCACCGGCGGCCCGCATCGCCGCCGGCGGCTGCAGCTACTCTCGCCGGCTCGTCGGCGAGGACCACGACCAGGCTTTGGAACGGGCAACCACCCCCGGTTTGGAGCTTCCGTTCTCATGGGATCCGATGGGTACCAACAGGCGGCCTGCCAATTATTGCCATTAAGCCATACGCTTGTCAGCGTGAACACCACGATGAATGTGTCGCTCCCGGCCGCCCTCAAGTCCTTCGTGGACGAGCAGGTCACCGGGCGCGGCTACGGAACCTGCAGTGAGTATGTCCGTGCCCTGATCCGCCAGGATCAGGACCGGCAGCACCTGCGCAGGCTGTTGCTGGAAGGAGCCGAGTCAGCCGCGTCGAGACCGGCGGATGCGGCCTACTTCGATGACCTGAGAGACCGCGTTCGCTCACGTTCTCGCGGGTGACACCCAGGCCGGTCGTTCCGCGGACGAGGGCGGTTCGCGATGTGGACGAAGCGCTCGCTCACTACCTGAGCGAAGCGGGAGTGCAAACGGCGCTCGGCTTCATCGACGAACTGGAACGAGCCTACCGGCACATTGCGCAGTATCCCGCGTCGGGATCATCGCGGTATGCATGGGAACTGGATGTGCCGGGACTGCGTTCCTGGCCCCTGAAGGGCTACCCTCACCTGGTGTTCTACCGCGAGCGCGGCGACTACCTCGATGTGTGGCGCGTGCTGCACGGCCAGCGCGACATTGCCGCCTGGCTGCGTGAGTGAACTCGCATCTGCCACGATTCTTGATTGGCGCCGTTGTTCAGCGGGACAGCAGGGCGGCAACTGCGGACTGGCCGCGGCGGACGGCGCTCTCGTAGGGCGTCTGGCGGCGGGAGTCCCGAGCCGCGAGGTCGGCGCCCGCCTCCCGCAGCGCGGCTACGACGAGCTCGAGATGGGCGATGTCGTCACGCAGGTGGTGGAGGGGCGAGCCGCCACCCGGCATGGGGCTGGTGGCAAAGTCGGGATGTTGCGCCAGGTACCGTCGCAGCGCCGCGACCCTACCGAAGGAGACGAGGTCGAGCCCATCGGGACAGTGGTCGAGCAGGTAGTCCCGCATCGCGGCGTGGCCGGAGTGGTCGGCCCATCCGGCTGGCGTCGAACCGTGGTTGGCGTCGCGCAGCGGGCGCGCGCCGTGCGCGACCAGGACCTCGGCGGCTGCGCGCCGGTCGTTCCACGCGGCCTGGTGCAGCGCTGTGGTGCCGTCCGCCGCGGTGGCGTTCGGGTCCGCGCCGAGACTCAGCAAACACCGAATGGCGGCCGCGTTGCCCAGGGAAGCAGCGGCGTGCAGCGTGCCGGGGTCGGTCAGGCTATCCGGCGCATGCTGGAGCGCGGCGCGCGCGGCGGCCTCGTCGCCGCTCATGCAGGCGGCGCGAAACCGGTCCTCCGGACTCAGCTCGACCGGCTCGGCCCCGGCGCGCTGCAGCATCTCGGCGACCTCGCCAAAGCCGTTCAACAGCGCGTTCTCGTAGTGGGTGCGCCCGTCGTAGTAGCTGGTGCCGCGCGGTTCGGCGCCATGCTGGAGCAGCAGCGCCACCCGCTCGCCGAATCCCTTGCCGACCGCGTGCCCTAAGAGAAAGTCGAGTGTCCCTACCCGGTTGTCGGTTTTCCAGTTGATCCTGGCCGCGGCGGTGAGCCCGCGGTCGAGCAGCAGTTGCAGCCAGCCGTTGTCGGGCCGGAACATCGTGTTGTAGAGCCCCTGGGCGTCGTTGGGATCGGCCCCGGCGTCGAGCAGCAGCGTGGCCAGGGCCCGGGCATGCGCATGCGGCGGCTGGCTGACGACACCGCCCTCCCCTTCGCCCATCGCTCCCGTAAGGGCGGTGAACCGGTAGGTGCCGTCCCACATGAAGTGCGCGTTCGGGTCGGCCCCGTTGTCGAGCAGCAACCGGGCGGCGCCGATGGCGTCGGCGTCGGGAAGCTGCTCGGTCACCCGCGAGTAGCAGAGGTAGAGCAGCGGCGGCCAGTTGCGCGGTCCGCCCGCTGCCGGCGCCCGGCGCGGATCCTCGCTAAGGAGCCGCCGCAGCGCTTCGACACTGGCCGTCGCGGCCGCGGTATGCGCGTCGAATGCCGCCAGCGCCGGCCGCGCGGCCAGCATCCGCTGCGCCCGGTCGATGCGCGCCGTCGAGTCGTTGCCGTAGGTCAGGCAGGCGAGGTCCAGAAACTGCTGCACCTCGCGGTTCCGGTGCCTAGGAGTCTGTCGGATTGGCCGTACGGAGGAGGCGAAGGAGTGCTGGAGCGGTCTCCGGAGTGACTATGGGCTGCATGAATC